>CAYGMX010000030.1:0-15041 GCA_964351055.1 uncultured Loktanella sp.
CACGAAAGGGTATCTTGAGTATCTGCGCGCACAGATCGGCGCGCATATTGAGGCCGGTGGCGGGTTGGCGGACGCCTATTATGTCGACCAGTCGCCCTATGCCCGTCTTGATACATTCGAGGAACTGGCAACCAAAAATGCCGGTCGCGTCTTTGAACAGATGGAATTCGAATAGGGTCAGGCAGGGACAGGCGCGGATCGTCGCATCAGCCGGTGGGTTGCCATCGCGCCAATCCACATGCACCCCACCGCGACCCAAGCGGTCAGCGCAAAGATCGCGCCGCCCGACATGCCCGCCCCAACGGCACAACCACCGGCCAGCATACTGCCAAACCCCATCAGCGCAGCCCCGATCAGGTAGTGTTCCATCGGGGTCTCTGCCCCGAAACGCTGGATTTTGGCTTCGCCACTGGCCAAGGCCATGGCACCGGCCCCCACAAAGACACCCGGCACGAGCCCGAGCCCAAATCCCATCGGTAGCTGCGCGCTGTTCACCAGTGCCATCAGCGTATCGGTTGACGGGCCGGTAAAGGTGACGGACGATATTGCCACCACCTCGAAAGAGTTGACCGCCACAAGATAAGTGCCAAGCCATCCCAGCGCGATTGCAGCGCCTACGCCCATGGCGGCAAATGCGTGGCTTGGCTTCACGTTGTTGCGGCGGGCGTGGGCAAGTGCCGCACCCAACGCAATGGCGGCAATCGCGGCGGCAAGGCCAGAGGAAACGCCGGTCTGGCCCAGCAGACTGCGCGCCGCCCCGCCTTCGATCACCCACAGCGATGCCAGGTTTTCACGCGAAGGCGACAGCGCACCGCGCAGCGCGGACTGGGCCACGAGTGTCAGCACCAGACCCGTCACAATCGCGCGCAGGTTTCCGGTCGCGGAAAGGACCAGCAACCGGCTCGCACAGCCCCGCGCAAGGATCATGCCGACCCCGAACATCAGCCCCCCGATGATCGCGCCGGACATACTGCCCGTTGCGGCCAACTGGCGGCTTTCGCTGACATCAAGCCAGCCCGCTGCGATCGCACCCTGCACAGAAAAAACCGCGGCAGTGAAGGCAATAAACCAGATCGCCACCCGCGGACCAAGGTGGCCTTCTGCCACCTCAACCGTTGCGGCACGCAGGCAAAATCGGGAATGCTGTGCCGCAGCACCGAAGAAAGCACCCACCAGACCGCCGATGGTCATCAGGACCGCACCCTCCCCATACTGCGCGATCAGTTCTTCGATCATGCGACGGCCTGACCGACGGCATTGGGCGCAACCACACCATGCGCAAGGCACCTTGCCTGTCTCATGGTTACTGCGCGGCCATCGGCATTCGCGCCAGTTGGCACTGGTGCCACAGCAACTCCAAAGCCGCCACCAGATGGTCGATATCCGCCTCTGAATGCACCGGCGAGGGGGTAATGCGCAGCCGCTCTGTGCCTTTGGGAACAGTGGGATAGTTGATCGGCTGGAGATAGATGCCGTGATCGCGCATCAGGATATCGGAAAGGTATTTGCACTTGACCGGATCGCCCACCATGACGGGAATGATATGGCTGTCGTTGTCAATATGCGGGATGCCGATGGCATCAAGACGCGCACGCACTTGCGCCACTTTTTCCTTCTGCGCGGCACGCTCTGCCTGGCTTTGCTTGAGATGGCGAACCGCAGCGGAAGCGCCCGCTGCCACGGCGGGTGGCAAAGCGGTTGTAAAGATAAAGCCGCTGGCGAACGAACGGATAAAATCACACAAGCCCGCCGAGGCCGCGATATATCCGCCAACAACGCCGTAGGCCTTGCCCAGCGTGCCTTCGATGACTGTCAAACGGTCCATCAGCCCTTCGCGTTCGGCAATGCCGCCGCCACGCGGGCCATAAAGACCAACGGCGTGGACCTCATCCAGATAGGTCATCGCGTTGTATTTGTCCGCAAGTTCACAGATCGCTGCGATGGGCGCGATATCACCGTCCATCGAATAGACGCTTTCAAAAGCAATCAGCTTTGGCCGCGCCAACGGCTGTGCGGCCAGAAGCGCCTCCAGATGGGCCAGATCATTGTGCCGCCAGATTTGCCTTTCAGCCTTTGAATGGCGGATGCCCTCAATCATGCTGGCGTGGTTCAGGGCATCAGACAAAACCAAGCAGTTCGGAATTTGCGATGCCAGTGTGCCCAAAGCGGCCCAGTTCGAGACATAGCCACTGGTGAACAATAGGGCCGCTTCTTTGCCGTGCAGATCAGCCAGTTCCGCCTCGAGCAGGACATGGTGATGGGTTGTGCCGGAGATATTGCGTGTCCCGCCTGCCCCGGCACCGTGCTTGTCGAGCGCCTGATGCATGGCGGCGATCACATCAGGATGCTGGCCCATCCCCAGATAGTCGTTGGAACACCAGATCGTTACGTCGCGGGCGGTGTCACCATGATGCGTCGCCTTCGGAAAAGCCCCGCGATGCCGCTCTAGATCAGCGAAAACACGGTAATTGCCTTCTTCGTGCAACTGCGCCAAGGCAGCCGCGAAAAACCCCTGATAATCCATGTTTTTCCTTAACCGCCGATGGCGTCCTGAATGATATCGTTCAAGAGCGCCTCTACTTTTTGCATCTCACCTTCGGGGTAAGTGCGATGACCGATCATGACCGTGCCATCCACGTCGGTCACGAAGATACCATAGGGGCAATGCGCGATGTTCATCGGATCGGCCTCCATCACTTCCCGCGAAAGCTGGGCCGAGCAGAACAAAAAGATATCCGCCGCCGCGAAGAGCTTGACGTCGCTGCCGACATCGCCAGCGGTGCGGTTCAGCATCTCTCCGGTGTGGCTGACATAGTCGATGACAAGGCCACGCCCGATGATCGCGCTTTCGACCGAAAGAGCGGCATCTTCAAAACTGCCATCAAAGGGATAGGTGACTGCCTCTTGCGCCGCAGCGGGCAAGGCAAGGATGCCCAAAACCGCAGTGATAATCATATGTTTCATTTCAGATCCTCCATAGCCGTCACTCTTGCTGACGGGGCGAAACGGGCCCTGACATAAATCAAGGCCCGCACCGGTTTCAGCCGAACATGTCCGCCACGATCCCGTCGTACCAGCCGACCGATTCCAGATAGGTTGCTTCACGTAATTCCGCGCTTTCGCCGGTCTGGCTGACAAAGCCTTCGACCTGCGCGATCTTTTCAGCCGTGGCCTCGTAGGTCGCCCCCACCTTGACGCCATCATTGGTATCGATGAGCGACCAGCAAGTATTGGCAAACCGCGCCGGAAAGATCGTGGAACCGGTGAGCGCGCCGCGCACAGCATTGGCGCAGACCTTGGCCTGACTATTGGCCGAAAAACCGGATTTGGGCATATCGCCCTGTGCGGCCGCATCGCCCAGAACATGGATATCCGCATCCATTTTCGAGGACATGTCGGCGGCATTGACCGGCGCCCAGTTCCCTTCGGTGATGCCTGCGATCTCTGCTATGCGGCCTGCTTTCATGGCGGGGATCACGTTGCAGACATCCACATTGGTCACATCACCGTCAATCGACAAGGTCATGGCATCGGGATCAACCGCGACATCTGCGCCGCCAAAGTCTGGCCCGATCCGTTCGATCATGCCATCATAGTGATTGCTCCAGCCTTCCTGAAACAGTCCCTGCTTTGAGAAGCTTTCTTTGGGATCGGCAATCAGGATCTTGGCGGTTGGATTGTTCTGCTTGAGCAGATGCGCCACCATCGACACCCGCTCGTATGGTCCGGGCGGGCAGCGGTAGGGATTGGGTGGTGCGACCATGGCAAAGACACCGCCCTGCGGTATCGCCAAGATCTGCGCTTTCAGCAGTTCAGTCTGCGATCCGGCCTTATAGGCATGGGGCATCGCGTTCTGTGCAGAAATATCCCACCCCGGCACGGCCCCATCTACAAAGTCGATACCGGGCGAGAGGATCAGCTTGTCATAAGGCAGGCTGGCACCCCCTGCGAGCGTCACCGTCTTGGCGTCGCGGTCGATACCGATGGCCCAGTCATGGACGACGTTGATGCCATAAACCGCAGCAAGCGTGCCATAACTGTGGCCCAGCGAACCCATCTCGCGGAACCCGCCCAGATAGAGGTTTGAGAAGAAGCAGGTGTAATAGGTGCGCGATGGTTCGACCAAAGTCACATCAATCGCTCCCGCACTGTCTTTGGCGATATAGCGTGCAGCCGTGGCGCCTCCCGCGCCGCCGCCGATCACAACAACACGGGGTTTGCCTTGCGCGCGCACCATCGGCGCGGACAGCAGGCCGGCAGTGACAACAGCCGTGCCAAGAAACGTCCTTCGGTTAAAAGTCATGTCTTCCTCCCTGGGTTTGGAACGCCCCTCACTTGACGCTCTCGAAATACGCAGCCAGCGCTGCAATTTCCTCATCCGACAACCGCCCTGCCATCATCTGCATCACGGGATTGATCCGGACACCGGCCTTGTAGGCGTGCATTGCGATCACGAAATTTTCGGCAGGCCAGTTGGTAATCGAAGGGATACCGCCGCCCGCGCCACTGACCTGATGACAGGATGTGCATTCCCCCGACAGATATTCGCCATAGGCCGGATCCCCCACAATCGCGAGCACCTCGGGCGCGACCGAATGATCGACCGCCACAGACGTGGGGGCTGCTTCGGGAATGTTGGACGGGTTGGCCGAAAAGAGCCGCAGATAGGCCAGAAGATCATCGCGATCCTGCTGGTCTTTCATGCCCCGAAACCCCATGCGGGTGTCCGACACCAGCGCGCGGGGGTTTTCGACATAGGCGTCCAGCGTGTCGAATGTCCATTTCAGGCCACCGGTCGCGGCGCGTGTCAGGCCTGCGGAATACCTGTACCCCGCGACCGATGCGGGGGGTCTGTCAAAGATATTGTTCAGATGCGGCCCGACACTTTGCCGCGCATCCGGCCCAAGCTGGTGGCAGTCACTGCATTGGCTAAAAAGGTTTTCACCCCGCACCGGATCGCCACCTGCGTCCGCAAGGGCTGACTGGGCGGATAGGATCAGGGCCAATGTCAGAAACCGCATCATCATCAGTCTTCAAAGCTCTCCATATAACCGATCAAAGCTGCGATATCGTCGGTATCGCGCACACCGCGGAACGACATCTTGGTGCCAGACATGGTGCCGCGCGGATCGGCAAGAAAGGCTTCGAGGCTTTCAGCGGTCCAGACCTCGCCAGCGGCTGATGCATCCTGAAAGACGGTTGAATAGCGGAAACCTTCGACTGCGCCCATTGTGCTGCCGATCATGCCGTGCAGCGCAGGACCGGTCCGGTTGACCGCACCCTCACCGATCTGGTGACAGGCCGAACACTGGCGGAACACGCCCTCACCTGCTGCAATCAAAGCCGGATCAACCGCAGGTGCCGCCGGTGCTGCGGCTGCGGCCTCTTCCACCACAGCGTCTTGCGCAACAGCCACATCTTCGCTCTGTGGCGTCACGTCGAGGACTGTCGCGTGCATCGTGATCTCGGCGCTGTCTTTACAGTTCTCCATGCAGATAGGTGCCGAAAACACGGGCAACTCCGTTTCGGCCCTGTCATCCATGAAGAAATTGCCAGCGTTTGGCATTTCGACGTCAAGGAAGTTTTCGTTGCTCAGCTCGAAATCGTCAGAGACCACATCGTTCATGTAAAGCAGGTAGGCCGTGATCGAATAGACCTCATCCGGCTCGAGCGACTGGGCCTCGCCAAAGGGCATGGCGCGGTAGATATAGTCATAGACAGTGGATAGATAAGGCCAGTAGGACCCGATGGTCTTGACCGGATCACGGTTGCTCAGCGTGCCTGCACCGCCTGCAAGAACAGGCCAGCGGCCCGTGCCCTCACCAAAATCACCGTGACACACGGCGCATTTCTCGACAAAGACCTCTTCGCCGGTAAAGACATCGCCGCTACCCACGGGCAAGCCCAGACCGTCCGGCCGGATGTCGATATCCCATGCAGCGACTTCTTCGGGCAATGCCGCGCGGCCAAGGCCAAGCGTGTCTTGCGCAAACGCGGGCGCAGCAAGCAAGACAGCCGCGCCGATTGGTGCCAGAAATTTAAGAGATTTCGACATTTTCAGCGCTCCCCTGTTCATCGACGGCCCAGGTTTGAATGCCGTTGTTGTGATAGATCGAATTCTCGCCACGCACGGCGCGCAACTGGTCCTTGGTCGGCTGCACATAACCGGTGCTGTCATGCGCGCGGCTTTGCAAAAGCAGCGGTTTGCCGTCCCAGTTGAATTCGTAGTAAAAGCGGTGCATCGACTTGTTCAGGCTCGGCCCTGAAATCCGTGCCTCGTGCCAGTTGATGCCGCCGTCGATGGTCACGTCCACACGCGGGATCCTACCGCGACCGGACCACGCAACGCCTGTCATCACAACCGGACCGGGGCCATGGGTGATCGGCTTTTGCGGGCTGGGGCTGGTGATGACGGATTTCGCATCCATCTCCCATGTAAAGCGGCGCGCCTGACCATTGGCCAGAAGATCGGTATACTTGCTGGTTTCTTCGCGGTGGTGCCAGGGCTGATCGCCGACTTCGATGCGGCGCAGCCACTTGACCCACATATTGCCTTCCCAACCGGGAACGACCAAGCGCACAGGATAGCCCTGCTCGGGACGCAGTGCCTCGCCGTTCATCTTGAAGGCGACAAGACAGTCATCCATCGCTTTTTCCATCGGGATCGAGCGGGTCATTGCTGCTGCATCCGCGCCTTCAGGCAGCAACCATTTGCCTGTGGTCTTGACACCAGCCTCTTGCAGGATCAGCCGTAACGGGACGCCAGTGTACATCACGTTATGGATCATGCCGTGGGTGAACTGGCAGCCGTTCAACTGCGCGCCTGCCCATTCCATGCCGGTATTGGCCGCACATTCGAGGAAATACACGTGGTTTTCGCGTGGAAAGCGCATCAGGTCTTCCATGGTAAAGACCAGCGGACGGTCCACCAGACCGTTGATCATCAGGCGGTATTCGCCGGGATCGACCTCTGCCACACCCGCATGGTGGCGCTCGAAGCACAGACCGTTGGGCGTGATGATCCCGTCCAATTCATGCAGCGGCGTAAAGTTGATCGAACTCACCGGATCGGCGGTCAGCCACGGCACGTTCTGGCGGCGGACATGGGCCTCGAATTTGGAAGGCATCCCGTAAGGGGCCTCGTCCACACCGGCACCCAGAAACTGCGCCCAGGGCTGTTTTTCCAAAATCGCGGGGTCACCTTCGGCGCGGGCCATGCCTGCACCACCCACCAAGGCCGCACCACCCGCTGCGGCACCGCGCAGAAAGTTCCGGCGCGACGGCTTCATGCCTTTGTAAATCTCGCTCATCTCTGGTCCTCTTTTCTTATGCGCCCACGACTTGCACGGATGTGTTCGGCCCGACCGACACCGTGCCTTGCTTGCGAATGTAATCCTCGACCACGTCCCAAATTGGCGGGCCTTCGGTGCCTTCGTTGACAGAGGCCCAACCGGCGACAACATAGGTCTTGGCAGGATCAATCGCCTCGCCTGTGCGTGTCAGGGTCATATCGGAAATGCGGCTGCCAATCGGCTGATTGATATCGATCCGGTAGCCCATCCCGCCAATGCGGACCATGTCGCCGCCCTGCTGGTAATAGGGGTCGATATTGAACAGGTTGTCGGCCACATCTTCCAGAATGGTATGGATGAATTCGCCGGTCATTTCTGTGCGGTAGGCATTGGGATAGGTCATCGAGGTCACGTTAAAGATATCCTCGCGCGTGATCTCTTGGCCCGGCATGATCGACGGTCCCCAGCGCACGCCGGGCGACATGGAGATATCGGCGTCGCGTTCCTGAATCAGGGCCTCGCAGATCAGGTCATCCCATGATCCGTTAAAGTTGCCACGGCGGTACAGCAGCGTGTCGTCTGCCGTCTTGCCAATCACTTCGGTCAGGTCAGCAAGGAAGGGCGCGCGTTCCGCGTCGATCGCGGCGGCCACATCCGGATCGGGAGTGATGACGTCCGAGAAGATCGGGATCAGCTTGTGACGGAAACCCATCATCCGGCCGTCCCGCACATCCAGATCGACGCGGCTGACGAACTTGCCATTAGAGCCCGAGGCAATGATGATCGTCTCGCCGATCAAAACCGGCTCTGGCAGCGCGTCATGGGTGTGACCGGCAAGGATCACGTCGATCCCCGTCACGCGCTCTGCCATCTTCTTGTCCACGTCAAAGCCGTTATGCGACAGACAGACCACCAGTTCGGCACCCTGCCCACGCACCTCGTCCACCATTTCCTGCATGCGCTGGTCGCGGATACCGAACGAGTATTCAGGGAACATCCAGCCGGGGTTTGCGATCGGCATATAGGGAAAGGCCTGACCGATTACGGCAACCTTGACGCCACCTGTTTCGTAGAATTGGTAAGGCGCGAAGTCCTCGGCCGGTTCGTCCCATTCCACGTCAAAGATGTTCTGGCCCAGTGCCGCGAAAGGCAAATCGCCCACAATCTCGCGAACCCGGTCGGACCCCAGCGTGAATTCCCAGTGGAAGGTCATCGCATCGGGCTTGAGAAGATTCATGACGTTTACAACGTCTTGCCCTGCGGTCTTGTAGCAAGTGTAAGAGCCGTGCCATGTATCGCCGCCATCCAGCAGCAGCGCATCGGGGCGATCCGCGCGGATGCTGTTCACGACGGTCGCAACACGGTCCATGCCGCCCATCTTGCCATAGGTCTGACCAAGGGCAGCAAAGTCGTCATAGCTCAGCGCGTAATGTGATGTGCTGCCATCGTCGATCCCATAAAGCTTGCGGAAGTCGGCACCGGTGATGTGGGGCACCTGCCCCTTGTTGCTGCCGACACCCAGATTGATTTCCGGCTCGCGGAACCAGATCGGTTTGAGTTGGGCGTGAATGTCGGTGATATGGATCAACGAGACATTGCCGAAGGTGTCGAACTGGAGCAGATCACTTTGGCTCAGCGCCTGCTGCGCGGCCAGCTTGCCCCAGTTGCCAAACCCCGAAGCCCCGACAATCGCGGAAGCGGCCATGCTCGCTTGAAGAAAATCACGCCGAGAAATCATTTCTCTTGTCCAGTTCTCTATATTCACATTCGTCATTTTGAATGTTTAAGGGAAAAGAAAGGCCGCCCCCGGGTTGCCCGGACGCGGCCAGTTCAGGGAGGTTAGTTGCGGACGGACGGCCCTTCGACCGATAGCCCGTTTCCGCGTGAAGCGACGTAAAGCTCCAGCGCAATCAATTCTTCTGCACCCACGGAGAATGTCTCGCCACGCGTATCGCGAATACAGCCACGGAAGCGGGATTGTACCCCGTTAAGCTGCGCATTCTTCAGACGATAGGTCGGAAAGCCGTTGATCTGACCTTGGCTCAAATGATCCGAACGGATGTTGTTGCCATAGTTGTCTTCGTGGCAGTTCGCACAAGACAGATCCAGTTGACCAAAGCGGGTATAGTAGATCTCGCGGCCCAGTTCCCACATGGACTGTGCAGGGCCATCAATGGCCACATCAACAGGCATCCCGCGCGAGACCGATGCGATCAGCGCCTCCATGTTGATCATTTCCTTGCCGTCGTACTTCCAGGCCTCGGCCTCCATACGTTCGGTGCGGCAACCATTGACCTGCATGGCGATCGTGCGGACCTCTTCTGCCTCGTCATTCCACTTGGGATAAACCGCACGTACACCTGCGAGGCTCTCTGGTTCTCCGTGACAGGCGGCACATGAGGTATCAGCGCTCCCCTCCACAGTGTTCCATGCCTCAATGGCATCATCGACGAAAATCATACCGGGGTTTTCGAAGTCGTCCATTTGCAACGATTGTGTTTCGTCAGACCGGAACACCCAGCCCGAATAGATCGTGCCAAGTTGTGCGACATGCGCGGGCGCGTCAGCGCGAACAGTGATCTCGATCTCATCGTTGATCACCAGATTTGCTTCTTCATCGGCCTGCGCCGCAAGCGCCGCAACAAGTGCGCCCGCGACAACCCCACCTCTAAACAGTAATTTCATGGATATTGGCCCTCCCTGGCGCATGCACGGTCGTCAGCCGACGGTGATCTCTTTGGTGTCGGTGTAAACAGACCCATCGTCGTCGTACCACGTGAACTCGAATGTTCCGGTCTCGGGAACAATCGCCTGAAACTCGAAATACGGGTTCGTCGAAATTGCAGGTTCCATCGTCACATCAATGACGGGTTCGCCGTTAAAGGTGCAGGTGAAGCGGTTGATGATCGACCGCGGAATGGGGTTGCCGTCACCATCTTTGCGCTGACCGGATTCCATCGTGTGGCTGATCAGGGTCTTGATCGTGATCTCTTCGCCGGCAGTGGCGTCACTGGGGACGCGCACACGGGGTTTTACATTGTCTGCCATTTTATCTTTTCCTCGCTCAGCCGCCGCAGCCGCCGATGGTGACTTTTACTTCCTGACTGGCCTGCACAAAGCTGCCATCAGGCATCCGCGCAATTGCAATAACGTCCTGCGTTCCGGCAAGCCGGATACGGGTGGACGCGGATTGCTGGGCCGCAAGCGGGCCAAAGTTGAATGTTGCAACGTCTGGCGTGGGGTTGCCTGCCGCGAAAACAATGATCGCTTCGGCCCCGGGCGCGCTGACTTCGATGGGCACGGTATTGCCGTTCTCGGCAATCTCCGGCGCAATCAAAGTGATACCGCCGGTACCGACAGCCGCCCCGCCCGTAAAGGCTGCGATATTATCCTCGACAGCGGCAAAGGCGCGGTGAGGCACAACCGCTGCCACAGCGGACCCGAGCGCCATCAAGAGCGTATGTCTGCGTGTAAGTCTCATAGTATCTCCTGTGTGTAGGATGGTCACAGATCAGTCTTGCAAAGTCAGAAGGTAAGCCACGACATCTTCGATTTCCTGCGCGGTCAGCAGTGGGGCAAGTTCGCCCTCTGCCGCCTTGCCGGTAAAGGCATTGCCGGGACGCGTGAAACCGCTGGTGCGGTAGAAAGCCGGCATGATCGTGCCTTCGAACGTCATTTTTGGATTGGCCAAGATGCCGCGCAGTTCTTCGGCTGTCCGATAGCTGCCGACGCCGTCCAAGATTGGTCCAACGTCACCGTGGAACGGATATTCTTCCAATGCCGTGACCTGATGGCAGGCAATGCAATTGCCCGCGCCGCGCGATACCATGATTTGCAGACCGGCAGCCGGATCACCAGCCTGCCCTGAAAGGGACGCTTGGACTTCTCCGTATTCACTGAAAACCACATTGTCCGGCGCGACATCCTCGGCGAATGCGAGCGTCGCTGCGACTGTGAAAGCGCTAGCAGTTATGACACGCTTCATGTTCCCTCCCTGGATCACAAGAACCTTGTGTATACCGTAGACTACGAAACCCAAGAGTCGCAACATCAAAATCAACTATTTGAATGTTTATATGTAAAAAGCTGATTTTACTCTGTAATTCCCTGCTCCTGAATGATCCGCGCGTGATATTTCTGGAAGGTTTCATCGCCCAGATAGCCCTCTGCGGTGATCCAGTTGAGCAAATTTAGCGTCGTCCAGCGTCCGAATGCGCCCGGCATGACCGCAACTGCGGCCTGCGTTGCCGTGACATCCTCGGGAACTTCTTGCGGGAAGAACATCATCGTGGGCGTGAACAGCGCGTTCCAGCGCCGCACCATGTCTTTTTCCGGCAAGGTCGTGCCATCAAAATCGGTGACTTCCACATCGCCGAACATATTGATCTGGATGACAAAGAACTGGTCATTCAGAGCCGCGTCGATTTCAGGCATCGGGAAAACCTCTTCGTGCATCTTCGTGCAGTAGATGCAGCCGCGCTGTTCGATAATGATCAGCAAACGCTTGCCCTCGGCGTTCGCCTCTTCCAGATCCTCACGCAGGTCCTTGAAGGTGTCGCGCATCCAATCGGTCTTGTGCAGCCCATCGTCCCCCAAAGTGGCGGCGAGTGCAGGCAAGGTCAGAACGAGAGCGGCGGCAGTCACAATACGACGTAGAAACATGGTCTTTCCTCCTATCCAAGATTTCCGAATGACGGCATGACCTCGATCATCCATTGGGCGATGTAGTTGACGGAATTGGTGGCGATCAGGATGGCAAAAACGATCAGCATCGCCCCCATGACCCGCTCGACATGGACCAGATATTTCCGGTTGCGCTGCACCCATCCCAGAAAGGGCCGCGCAAAGAGTGCCGCAATCACAAAGGGCGCTGTCATGGCAAGCCCATAGACAAGCAGCAACAGCCCACCGCGCCAGATATCCCCCATTCCGCTGGCGACCATCAGGATCGCGGCAAGCGCAGGACCGACACAAGGGGTCCAGCCGAAACCGAAGGCAAGACCCATCAGATAGGCACCGATGATCGTGGTCGGGGCCGCAGTGCTTTCGATCTTGGCTTCACGATACAGAAGCGGGATGCGCATGATCCCCAGGAAATGCAGGCCAAAGATCAACAGGATCGCCGCCGCTACGTACCGCAGGGTATCGCGCCACATACCGAATGTCTGGCCAATCGCGGTGGCCCCCATCCCCAGCAGGACAAAGATGGTTGTGACACCAAGCGCAAAAAAGATGGCCGAAATGACCAGGCGCCTTTGTGCACCGGGCGCAATCGCCTCGTCAGAACGCAGTTCTGTCATCGACAAACCGGCCATGTAACACAGATAGAACGGGACCATCGGCAAGACGCAGGGCGTAAAGAAGGAAAGCAGTCCTGCAAATGCCGCGCCAAGATAACTGATGTCCAACATCGCCAAGCTTTCTTGATTACTCGCGATATTCATATTAAGATAATTGAATGTTTGTAAAGCTCGGCCTTTCCTTTTTGCGAAAATCCTTGGCGGCGCCACTCGCCATGGCGCTCCTGATATCGCCGCTTTGGGCCGAAACGACGCTTTTGATGGCACAAGAGCCGGGCTGTATCTGGTGCGCCCGCTGGAACAGCGAGATCAGCGCGATTTACCCCAAGACCGGCGAAGGTGCCGCCGCCCCGCTGCGCCGGATCAACATTCAGGACGACTTGCCTGCCGATATCATGCTGGACCGCAGGATCAACTTCACCCCGACCTTCGTTTTGCTTGTAGATGGCGAGGAAAGAAACCGAATCGAAGGTTATCCGGGCGCGGATTTCTTTTGGGGCCTTTTGGCACGCATGCTTGATCAAGAAGGCATCACTTACGCGTCAGACCTTGCGAAATAAGGGCGGAACACCCGCTTTTCACTGGAGATTTCACCCTGATCCCGCTAACCACGCGTCATCATCAGATCTCGTTGAGCGAAAAACGTCATTGAGATCAAGAACTATGGAATTGAGCTGAACATGGGACTTCCGATTTTTGACGAGGACGTCGATGACGCCAAACTCGATCAAATGATGGAGAACGCAACCATTGCGACCAACTATCTGAAGGCGATCAGCCACGAAGGCCGGCTGATGATCCTGTGCCATCTGGCCACCGGCGAAAAGTCTGTGACGGAGCTTGAAACGCTTTTGTCTGCCCGACAGGCGGCTGTGTCGCAACAACTTGGCCGTTTGCGGCTTGAGGGTCTGGTGCGGCCCAGACGCGAAGGCAAGGTGATTTACTATAGCCTTACGGATGAAAAATCGCGCAGGATCATCGGGCTGGTTTACGAACTCTTTTGCAAGACAGACTGATCTGTCAGGCAACTGCGCATAAAACGCATCATGACGGCTTTGGGAGGAGGCGCCAATGTTGGACGTTTGGGGGGACGCGAATGTCGCGGCTGCCGTTGGGCTTTTCGGGGGCGTGCTCTTGGGTCTGGCGGCAAGGCTGGGCCGCTTTTGCACATTGGGTGCGATCGAAGACTACCTTTACGGCGGCAATGACCTGCGACTGAGGATGTGGGGGCTAGCCATCGGGACTGCCGTGATCGGCAGCTTTGCCTTGATGGGGTTGGGCCTGATTGATCCCGCCGGGTCATTTTATTTGTCGCAACAGTGGTCCCCCGTCGCGTCTGTCGTCGGAGGCGGCATTTTCGGGTACGGTATGGCTCTGGCGGGGAACTGCGGCTATGGCGCCATAGCCCGCTTGGGCGGCGGCGATTTGCGGTCCTTTGTCATCGTCCTTGTCATGGGGATCACGGCCTACGCGACCATTTCCGGACCCCTCGCATGGGCGCGGGTTGCACTTTTTCCCACCTCCCCTTCCGGTCAGGCCCCCAGCGGTCTGGCTCATGCCATTGGCGGCTTTACAGGGATATCTGTCGCTGCGGTCGGGATTGTCACGGGGTGTCTTATCCTTGGATTGGCACTGACGGGTAAGAACCTGCGCCAGCATCCTGTTTCGATCTTTTGGGCGGTGGTTGCCGGTTTGGCCGTGGTCAGTGCATGGGCGGGCATGCAGTTTGTTCAGGACAACGGTTTTGACGATCTGCAGATTGTCTCGCACACGTTTTCTGCGCCGATTGGTGACACCATTCTTTATGGAATGCTGGCCTCCGGTCTTTCGCTCTCTTTTGGCGTGGGTTCGGTCGCCGGTGTCTGGATCGGGGCCTTCATCGGCAGCCTGATCAAGGGTCATTTCCGCTGGGAAGCCTGCGAGGACCCGCGCGAGTTACGGCGCCAGATTATTGGTGCCGGTCTTATGGGTGTCGGTGCCGTGATCGCGGTCGGTTGCAGCATCGGGCAAGGCCTTTCAGCCTTTTCGCTTCTGGCATTCAGCGCACCTGTGACATTTGCAGCGATCTTTGCGGGTGCTGCTTTGGGGTTGCGCCAGTTGATCGTCGGATTTGCGACCGCCATCGACTAACCGTTTTTCGGGAGCATTGACGCCCTAATCTGTGACCGGATCAAACCCGATCAGATAGCTGAGCGGCGCATAGTCATCGGTCAAGATTCCCGCGTTCTTTTCACGCAACAAAGCATCGATAAACCCCGTATCAAGCACCTGAAACCGCATCATGTCCGGTGCGCGTGCATCAATGATGGCAACCGGGCTGTCGCTGGCGCTGGCCAAGATCACAAAGGTCCGCCGGTCACCCGGTTGCGGCGGACCCGCGATGGTCCAGACCTCGACGCTTGCAAAGACCTCGCGCAATGTCGCAACCACGGCGGCCAGTGCATCCATG
>CAYGMX010000031.1:0-14697 GCA_964351055.1 uncultured Loktanella sp.
GCATCGCTGTGACGGAGGTAATTGCGCCGCCGCACCGCGTCAAGCGGCAATCAGCGCGGGCGCCTGCGCCTGCGCCCTGCGTCGCCACCGCCGCCTTGGTTGTGGTTCACATCGGGGAGTTCCACGATGCTTTTGAGGATCGGGAAGGGTTCGACCGCGTTGGGGATGTTGGAGGCGTTCACGAAATGCTCTTGAAAGCGCGGTTCGATGGCGGTTTCGATCTTGTGGATCTTATGCACGGTTTCTTCGATCTCGCGCCGTGCATTGGTGTTCAGCAGCGCAATCCGCGCGCCTGTGCCTGCGGCATTGCCCGCGCTTGTGACTTTGGACAATGGCGCATCGGGGATCATGCCAAGGACCATTGCGTGCTTGGGGCTGATGTGGGCCCCGAAAGCACCTGCCAGCACAATGCGGTCCACCTTGTCGACGCCGAATTTGTCCATGAGCAGGCGCGCGCCGGAATAGAGCGCGGCCTTGGCCATCTGGATTTGCCGGATATCGGTATTGGTCACGGTGATCTTTGGCCCGCCGTTGTCGGTGCCGTCATAAAGCAGATAGGAATTGGTCCGCCCGTCCGCAAAGCAGTTGGGAGAGCCTGTCTGTTCCTCCGATCCGATCAGGCCGGGGCCGTCAACGATGCCGGCCATGCGCATTTCGGCGATCACCTCGATGATGCCGGACCCGCAGATGCCCGTGATCCCGCTGCCTGCAATCGCCGCATCGAAACCCTCCTCATCCGACCAGAGTTCAGACCCGATCACCTGAAAGCGCGGCAGTTTCGTAACCGGATCAATCTGCACATGCTCGATCGCGCCGGGGGCGGCGCGTTGACCGGAACTGATCTGCGCCCCCTCAAAGGCGGGGCCGGTGGGCGAGGAACAGGCCAGCACTTTTTCCTTGTTGCCCAACAGGATTTCCGCATTGGTCCCCACATCCACGATCAGCACAAGGTCTTCGGATTTTTCCGGCGCTTCTGAAAGTGCCACTGCCGCCGCATCGGCCCCCACGTGCCCCGCGATGCAGGGCAGGATATAAACGCGGCTGGCAGGGTGCAGGTTCAGTTCCAACTCGGACGCGCGCAGCGAAAGCGCTTCTGATGTCGCCAGCGCAAAGGGGGCCTGCCCCAGTTCGTAGGCGTCGATCCCGAGAAAAAGGTGGTGCATGACCGGATTGCAGACAAAAACCGCATCCACGATCAGATTGCGGTCAATCCCCGCCTCAGATGCGATCTGCACGAAAAGCGCGTTCATACCTTCGCGCACCGCTTTGGTCATTTCGTCCGACCCCGTGGGGTTCATCATGCCATAGCTGACGCGGCTCATCAGGTCTTCGCCGAAACGGATTTGCGGGTTCATGATACCCGATGAGGCAACCACCTCGCCCGATTGCAGGTCGCACAGGTGCGCCGCAATCGTGGTCGAGCCAAGATCGACAGCAAGCCCGTAAAGCGAGCCCTCGTAGAAGCCTGGCCAAATCTGGACAATCCGCGGGCTGAACACCGCGTCGCCCAGATGTATCGCGACGGTGACTTTCCACTCACCTTTGCGGAGGGCCTTTTGCATTGTTTTCAGCACACCCAGATCGGCCTCCAGATGGGGTAGGCCCCAATCATGGCGCAGCGCCTTGACCAGCCGCTCCAGATCGCCCGAAGGGTCGTGCATGTCGGGCTCTTCGACCTCGACATAATACAGCTTGGTCGAGGGGTTCATGATGATTTCGCGCGCTTCGGCCCGTTTGCGCACGACCTGCTTGTGCACCTGGCTTTCGGCGGGCACGTCGATGACCACATCGCTTTGGATCGTCGCCTGACAGCCCAGCCGCCGCCCTTTTTTCAGCCCGCGCTTGTCGTCATAGCGTTGCTCGACGCTGTTCCATTCCGACAGGGCGGTATCGGCAACCGTCACGCCATGTTTGGAAAATTTGCCATAGGACGGCGTGATCTGGCATTTGGAACAAATCCCGCGCCCGCCACAGACAGAGTCCAGATCGACCCCAAGCTGCCGCGCGGCTGTCAGCACCGGTGTGCCCACCGGAAAGTTGCCTCGTTTGCCGGAAGGTGTAAAAATAACAAGGGGATCGCTGGACATGTGGTACGCCTGTATAGAGTCGGGCTGAATGTATCTTTTGCGCGCGCAATGGGAAGGGCTGTATCCGTCATAATGACTATGTGGAGCGGCATTGCCCTAGTGCAGGATGTCGGCCCCCAAGAGCCAGACCGCAAGCGGGACAGGCAGCGTGGCCAACCCGATCGTCAGCAATGCATAGCGCGTCTTGAACAAGCGGCTGATGCCCGCCGCCAGCATGATCCCGCCGCCGCCGCCAAGTGCTATGTTTCCGGGCAGGTTGATCGCCAGCCCCAGCGTCACATAGCGGTAGTCGCACAAGGCGGGCGCGATCCAACGCGGCAGGCGGTCCTGCATCGCTTCCAGTCTGTTCTCGCGCGGGGTGGTTTCGATCCGCTCCAGAAGGGTGGCCACCCGATGAAGGTATAGATCCCGGCAAAACCGGATGATCCGTTCAAGCGGCACATATTGGCCAATGCAGAACCCCAAGCTAAGCCCGAAAACCGTTGCCAGATAAACAAAGGGCGCGGCCTGTGCACCCTCGATCATCAAAATCGCGATCCCAATCTCGACCCCGGGCACAAATGGAATTGCCAAGATGATCGCATAACCGATCAGGATGGTCACAATCAGACCTATCATCGCCCGCGCGGCAGCGTCGCTTTCCAAAAGCGCGATCTTGGCCATCAGCCAATCCAGCCCCAGCTTGGCAACCAGAACGACAGCCAGAATGATCCCGATCCGCCAGATCAGCCGTGCGATCCGTTGTCCACGCGTTCCCCAATGTGTGTCTTGCTGCCTCATGAAACCAACCTTGTGCGGTTTGCAGGGCCGCCACAAGGCCGCTTTGTTCCGTTTGGGTCTTTCGGTTCAGGCATAACCGTGCGATAGGGACGTGCCAACGCTACCACCCAAGGAGACTGGTTGATGGAGATTCGCGAGGCACTCACTTTTGATGATGTTCTGCTGGTGCCGGGGGCGTCCTCTGTCCTGCCCTCGACCGCTGACACACGCACGCGGGTGACAAAGACGATCGGGATGAACATTCCGCTTTTGTCCAGTGCGATGGATACCGTCACCGAAAGCCGCATGGCGATTGCGATGGCCCAGGCGGGCGGTATTGGTGTGGTGCACAAGAACCTGAATATCGAGGAGCAGGCCAAGGAAATCCGCCGCGTCAAACGGTTTGTGTCCGGCACCGTCTACAGCCCTGTGACACTCCGCCCCGATCAGACCCTCGCCGATGCCAAGGTCTTGATGGAGCGCTATCGCATTACCGGCTTTCCGGTGGTGGGCGAGGGCGGCAAGGTGATCGGCATCGTGACCAACCGCGATATGCGCTTTGCGCAAGATGACAACACCCCGATCAGCGTGATGATGACGACCGATAATCTTGCTGTTCTCAAGGAACCCGCCGACCTTGATGAAGCCCGCTCGCTGATGCAGGCCCGCAGGATCGAAAAGCTTTTGATTACCGATGGACAGGGCAAACTGACGGGCCTGTTGACGTTGAAAGACAGCGAGCAGGCCGTGCTGAACCCGATGGCCTGCAAAGACCACTTGGGGCGTTTGCGTGTGGCTGCGGCCTCGGGTGTCGGGGATGCGGGTTTTGAACGCACGCAGGCGCTCGTCGATGCCGGTGTCGATATGATCGTGATCGATACAGCCCATGGCCATTCCGAAGGGGTCGCAAAGGCAGTCGAGCGGGCCAAGATGCTGTCTAACGAAGTGCAGATCGTGGCTGGCAACATCGCCACCGGCGAGGCCGCAAAAGCGCTCATCGGGTCGGGGGCAGACGCGGTCAAGGTCGGGATTGGCCCGGGGTCAATCTGCACCACACGGATGGTGGCCGGTGTCGGTGTCCCTCAACTGACCGCGATCATGGATTGCGCGGCCGCTGCTGGCGATGTGCCTGTCATTGCCGACGGCGGTATCAAGTTTTCCGGCGATTTCGCAAAAGCGATCGCGGCGGGCGCGTCCTGCGCCATGGTCGGCTCCATGATTGCGGGCACGGACGAAAGCCCCGGCGAGGTGATCTTGTATCAGGGCCGTTCGTTCAAATCCTATCGCGGGATGGGCAGTTTGGGTGCCATGGCCAGCGGATCGGCTGACCGGTATTTCCAGAAAGAGGCCGCCAGCGACAAACTCGTCCCCGAAGGGATCGAAGGGCAGGTGCCTTACAAAGGCTCTGCACATGCTGTCGTGCACCAGCTTGTCGGAGGTTTGCGTGCGGCGATGGGCTATACCGGCAATGCCACCATCGAAGAGATGCGCAAGAACTGTACCTTTGTGAAAATCACCGGCGCAGGGCTGAAGGAAAGCCATGTGCATGACGTGCAGATTACGCGCGAAAGCCCCAATTACCGGATCGGGTAGGGCGGCATGACCCCCGGTGCACGCATTGCTGCCGCGATTGCAGTTCTGGACGAGATCCGCGCTGGCACACCGGCCGAAAAGGCGCTGACATCATGGGCGCGGGGCAGCCGCTTTGCAGGTGCCAAGGACCGTGCAGCCGTGCGCGACCATGTTTTTGATGTGTTGCGGGCCAAGCTTTCGCTGGGGGACGGGACCGGCCGGAGCCTGATGCTGCAACTGGCCAAGCGTGAAGATTGGCCAGTGACGACCTTGTTTTCCGGTGAAGGGCATGCGCCTGCGGTGCTGTCAGACGCAGAGCAGGATGCTTTGGCGCAACCTTTGCAACTCTCTGATGCGGCCCGCTGCGATATCCCTCAATGGCTGTGGCCACAGTGGCAAGACAGCCTTGGTGCCGAGGCGACAGCGGTAGCCGTGGCCCAGCAACAGCGGGCGGATGTGTTTTTGCGCGTCAATACCAAGCGCGCGACACAGGCGCAGGTCATCGCCGCACTCGCGGCCGAGGATGTCGGCACTGAACCCCATGCGGGGATTTCGGGTTGTCTCAGGGTGATCCGGAATGCGCGGCGCGTGAAAAACACGCAAGCACTCATAGACGGCTGGATCGAATTGCAGGATGCGTCGTCGCAGTTTGCGGTGCAGGCCGTGCCGGTACCGCAAGAGGGGCGATTGCTGGATTACTGCGCCGGTGGCGGCGGCAAGGCCTTGGCCTTTGCCGATCTGACCGATGCTGCGATCTATGCACATGATATCGCGCCAGCACGTCTGCGCGATCTGCCGGTCCGCGCGGCGCGCGCGGGGGTCGATATCACTTTGCTTGCAACTGATGCGCTGCGCGATGCGGCACCTTTTGACGTGGTTTTCTGTGATGCCCCGTGCACCGGCAGCGGCACATGGCGGCGCACCCCCGATGCAAAATGGCAACTTGATGCGGCGCGCCTTGATGAATTGATGGCAGCGCAAGACAGCGTTCTGGTCGCTGCATCCACGCTTGTGGGTCAAGGCGGGCTCTTGGCCTATGCCACCTGTTCTGTCCTGACCGCCGAAAATACGGGGGCCGTTGCAAGGTTTGTTGCCAGACATGCTGACTGGCGCGTTCTCGCGACTGACCAACGCCTGCCGGGTCCTGAGGGTGACGGGTTTTTTCTTTGCCTGCTCGCCCGCGCATAGCACAACCTAGAATTGCACAGCGCCATCTGCTAGAGTGTGGTTAAGCATTGGTTAAGCGTTCCGCGCTACTCTGCCAAAGTGTGGAATGAGGGAGCGCTTTGCCATTTGATCAACTGAACCAACCGCTTGTGTCCGCGCATGGATCAAACCTGCCGCCTGCAATCCATGTCATGGCCGCAGGGTTGGTGTGCATCGGGATCACAATCCTTCCGCTGACGCCCGCGTTCCAGTTCGGATTTGCGCTTTGTGGCGCGATCCTGTGCCTTTTGGCGGGGGCGATCCGGCTTTCGGATCATCTTGCGGCGCGTCGAACCCTTGGCCTGCGTCTGACCGCGCAGCAGATCATCGCACACGAACATGCGGTCGGGTTTGTGACAGACGGGGCAGGGGTGATTGTCTTTGCCAACAAATCTGCTTACGCCCGTTTTGGCGCGACGGTGGGCAAGGATCTGACGCAAGTCTTTGGCACGATGCTTGCCAATCCGACCGGTATTCTGACCCAACTGGCCGCACAAGCCGCGCAGTCCGGCGCGCAAACCGAAGATATCGTAACGCGCGGCGGTCACTTCCGGTTGCGCGTGCTGATGATGGGGCCGGAGTGCCAGCTTTGGTGGCTCGATGACTTGTCAGATGGTTTGCGAAATGGCCTGCGCGGCGCGCGGCGAGAGCCTTTTCCGCTGCTGACCGCCGCAGCAAGCGGGCAGATCATCCATATCAGTGCAGGCGCGCGGCGGCTTGTGGCACCGCATGCACAAACCTTGAGCGATATCTTTTATGATCTGCCCTTGCGGTCCGGTTCCATGCACCGCTTGCGAGGGGCGAATGGCGGCGGCGATATCATGGTCGCTGTTGTCGAGGGGCGCGATCAATCCCAGGATATATTCCTGCTGCCCGGGGTCGCGGTTCCGCAAATACCACGCCAACTCGAGGCTGGTTGGGACGCGATCGAGGACCTGCCGGTGCCGCTGCTCAAGATTGCGCGGGACGGCAGGTTGCTTGGGTCGAACAGGGAAGCGCGGCAATTGCTGCAGATTTCTGTAACACAAGAGCGGCGGCTGGCTGATGTGCTTGATGGTCCCGGGCGCCCGATCAACGACTGGATTGCTGAGGCTCTGGCGGGGCAAGGGGGCCTTGCCTCGCAGTTTTTGCGCGGGCGCGGGGAAAGTCAGGACAAGTTCGTGCAAGTCACCTTGAACACCGCAGGCGAAGGTGATGCCCTGCACCTGATAGCCGTCCTGAATGATGTCACCGAACTCAAAACACTCGAAGCACAGTTTGTGCAAAGCCAGAAAATGCAGGCCATCGGGCAACTGGCCGGCGGGGTGGCGCATGATTTCAACAACCTGTTGACAGCAATTTCTGGACACTGTGACCTTTTGCTTTTGCGGCATGACGAGGGTGATCAAAACTATGGTGATCTGATCCAGATCCATCAAAATGCCAACCGTGCCGCCAGCCTTGTCGGGCAGTTGCTCGCGTTTTCGCGCAAGCAGAATCTCCAACCGGAACGGATCGACTTACGCGATACGCTTTCGGACCTTACCCATTTGCTGAACCGGCTGGTGGGCGAAAAGGTGACACTCACGCTTGATCACGATCCCGCACTGGCACCGATCAGGGCTGACAAGCGCCAGCTAGAGCAGGTGCTGATGAACCTTGTAGTCAATGCGCGCGATGCAATGCAAGGCGGCGGTGAGATCAAGGTCGAAACCAAGAACCTGACGCTGAAATCACAAATGCGCAGGGACCGCGCGCTGGTTCCTCCCGGTGACTATGTTGTGGTCAAGGTCATTGATGCAGGGCAGGGGATCACGCCCGAACAGATGCCAAAGATTTTCGAACCCTTCTACACAACCAAACGGACAGGCGAGGGCACCGGATTGGGGCTGTCGACGGCTTATGGCATCGTCAAACAGACTGGCGGGTTCATCTTTGCCGATACCGAGGTCGGCAAGGGCACGACCTTTACGCTGATGTTCCCGCGTTTTCTCTCATCCCAGAGCAAACCAGTTCCACGCGTGCCAAGCCCGGTCATCCCGCCCAGCGGTGCGGCGACAGGTGTTGTTTTACTTGTCGAAGACGAAGCGCCGGTCAGGGCCTTTGCATCACGCGCGTTGCGCTTGCGCGGCTACACCGTACTGGAAGCGGACTGCGCTGAAATGGCGCTCGAGATGCTGGATGACGCGGATCTGCACGTGGATATCTTTGTGTCCGATGTCATCATGCCGGGGCTGGATGGCCCGACATGGGTGCGTCAGGCGCTTGTCAATCGGCCCGAGACCAAAGTTGTGTTTGTTTCGGGATACCCCGAGGATGCCTTTGACGACGGACAGCCGCATGTGGCGGGCGCTGTCTTTTTGCCAAAGCCGTTCTCGCTTAATGATTTGACGCAGACGGTGCAGCTTCAGCTTCAGGTGCCGGCCCTGTCTGCCTAGAACGTGTCCGCCTTAGCGGTACCAAGGGCCACAAGATGGGCTGCTGAACCGGTCAGGGCGGCATAGTCATCCTCGATCACATAGACTGCAAAGTTGCTCATGAACCCTGCAAAGCGCCCCTTGTCGCGGAAGGCATCGCCAAATCCGAAAGCTGTCAGGTGGGGGGCAAAGGCGCGGGTCACGCCACCCACCAGATAAACGCCGCCGAATGGCAACTGGATCAGGGAAAGGTTCCCGCAGACGGTGCCAAGTATGCGGGTAAACAGGCGGGCTGCTTCGACCGCGCGCGGATCACGACCATCGGCACAGGCTTCCATGATGTCTTTGGCAGAACATTCGCGCGGGTCATCCGCCTCTTGCCCCAAAAAGGCATAGACCCGTTCAAGGCCACGGCCTGACAGCACATCCTCGACCGCAGGGAAACCATGTGCCGTCGACACGAACTGGCACAGCCGCAGCTCCATCTCGTTGCGGATAGGCAGATTTGCATGGCCGCTTTCAGAGGGGGTTACAATGCGCCCGTGTTCAAGGTCGAACACAGGAGCCGCATTGAAGCCCGTACCCACACCGATCACAAGCTTTGCGGCATTCGGGTTGCCTTGCGGTCCGGGCAGAATGGTGCGGATATTGGCCGGATCAAGATGATCCAGCGCATGCCCCTGTGCTTGCAGGTCGTTCAGGATCGCCACGGTTTCGGCACCCGTCGCCCGCATCAGCGTGTCCTTGTCGATGGCCCAGTCAAGGTTGGTCATCGTGGCCTTGCCATCGCGCACCGGCCCAGCAACAGCCACGCAGGCCGCGATCGGGTCAACCCCGCCCTCATCCGCGATATAGCGGCGCAAAACAGATTCCAGCCCCGGAAATTCAGCATTGCTGTAGCGTTTGATCGTCGGCTCGAGGATTTGCCGCCCGTTGGCCAAGGCGACCCGCGTATTCGTTCCGCCGATGTCTGCGACCAGAGAATATGTGTTGTCGGGATGTCCCATGCTGTTCCTTAGCGCGCTATGGCGGATTTCAGCGCGTGATAGGACGCTTTGGGCGTGCGCTTCAAGGTGTCAAAGTCCACATGGATCATGCCGAACCGCTTTTCATAGCCAAAAGCCCATTCGTAATTGTCCAGAAGCGACCAGTAAAAGAACCCTTTGACGTTCGCACCGTCTTCAATCGCCCGTTTCGCCGCCAGAAAGTGATCCGACACGAATTTCAGGCGCACAGGGTCATAAACGGCCCCGTTTTCCACCTTGTCATCCCATGCCATCCCGTTTTCGGTCACATAGATGGGCAGGTCGCCGACATAGTCCTCTGCCAGTCTGGTCAGAAAGCGGTAAAGCCCATCGGGGTAGATTTCCCATCCCATCTGGGTCTTGTCACCCGGCCCTTCCTCGGACGCAATATGCGGCCAGACGCCATCGGGGTCTGTCGTGACTTTGTGGCGGGTATAGTAATTGACGCCCAGAAAATCGATCGGCTGGCTGATCTGTGCCATATCGTCTTGCCATCCATCGGGCATATGGGGCGCAAAACCTTCCAAAGCCTCGGCAGGGTAGGTGCCTTTGGCGACGGCTTCGATAAACCAGCGGTTCGCGATGGCGTCCCATCTTGCCGCGGCCTTGCCAGCGTCGGGGCTGTTTTCCAAAGGCTCGGTATGATCAAAGTTCAGGACGATCCCGCAGTTTTTCATCCCCTTTGCCCGCAGCCGTGTCATGGCCACGCCATGCGCAAGGTTGATATGATGCATGGCGCGTGATGCGGCGCGGATATCCTTAAGGCCTGGCGCGTGGTGGCCCAGAAAATGCGACAGAAACGCAATGCACCAAGGTTCGTTCACGGTGGCGATTGCGGCAACGCGGTCACCGATCCGGTCTGTGATGACATCGGTAAAGTCAGCGAAATACGCACAGGTATCGCGGTTCATCCAGCCGCCCTTGTCGGCAAGTGCCGCAGGCAATTCCCAGTGATACAGGGTTTGGAACGGCTTGAGCCCGCGTGCGAGCATGGCATCCACAAGCCGGTCATAGAAATCAAGGCCTGCGGGGTTGACTGTCCGGCCATCGGGCATGACCCGCGCCCATGAGGTAGAAAACCGGTAGGCATCCATGCCGGCATCCTTGAGCAGGTCAAGGTCCTCTTCGAACCGGTGGTAATGGTCGCAAGCCAGCGCGCCATTCTCGCCGCGCACCACATTACCGGGGCCTGCGGCAAAGGTATCCCAATGGGTCAGGCCTGCGCCGCCGAACTGGTGCCCCTCGATCTGATAGGCCGCCGTTGCTGCCCCGAAAAGAAATCCTTCGGGGAAATCCGTGCGTTTGAAATCCATTCTAGTCCTTTCGGGGGGCAGGGCCAGTGGATGCACCCACCATGAGTTCAGCCTCGAGCAATTCGTGTTGTACCGCACTGTCTGGTGCCGCGATAGAGTGCAGCAGGATTTCCGCCAAGCGGCGACCGGCTTCGCGGACAGAAGACCGCACAGCGGTAAAGATCGGTACATCGGTCCCGTTGCGCAGATAGGACAGGACATCGTCATGCGTCACGACCGACACGTCCTTGCCCATGACAAACCCGCGTTCCTCGATTGCGCGGCGGACTCCGAGCGCGCTGATCAGCGACGATACAACAACCGCTGTCGGCGGGTCATTCCTCTGAAGCATGGCACGGGTCGACTGGTAGCCGAAGTCTTCGGTCATTTCGCCTGATCGCATCAGATTTGTATCGATCGGAATGTGATGCGCCAGAAGTGAAGATGAATATCCGTCGCGCCGCCGATGGGCGAAATCCATATCCTCCAGACCGTTGATCAATGCGATCCGTCTATGGCCAAGATCAATCAAGAAGTCGGTGGCGCGATGGAAAGCGCGGCGGTTGTTCACGTCAAGCCAAGCATAAGGTACCTTGCAACCCGAGGCGCGCCCATGCACGGCAAAAGGCAATCCGAGTTTGTACAGATGCGGGATACGCATGTCATCCATGCGGGGGCCGTGCAGGATGACACCGTCCACAGCCCGCCTTGATTTCAACCCGTCGTAGACCTGCAACTCATTGGCATCATCCACAATCGTCAGGATCATTTCATAACCGTGACGCGCATAGGTCTCGCCCGCGCCTGCGATGAAGTCACCAAAAATCGGGTTAACCATCTCGTGTTTGCTCGAGACCGGAATCACATGGCCGATAGCCAAAGCCTGCCCTGTGGCAAGGCCTTTTGCGCGGGTGCTAGGGCGGTAGTTAAAGGCGCGTGCTGCATCCTCGACGCGGCGGCGTGTGGTCTGGCTGACCTCCGGATAACCGTTCAGCGCACGGCTGACTGTAGTTTGGCTAAGCCCCAGTTTTTGAGAGAGTTCTTTAAGATTCATCAGAACAGAAAAGTCTTCCAAAGCGCTATCAAACTGAGAAAGCCGGTTTCCAGAAAACACAAAATGGCCCCTCCCGAAATCGTTTCAGTAAACACATACTGCCCAATGTCCAAGCATTTTCTGCTTAAGTGACTGTTGTATTGACAGAACCGATGACTTGGCTGACTGTATGCATATCCAAAGCGCTTTGGAAGGTTGATTCCGTAGCGCCGCATGGAGTCGAGCGCACAGCGATGTGCACACAGAACTTACGCACCCACAGTGGTGCGATTGGGAGGAAGATCAATGAAAATGAAACTGTATGCCAGTGCGGCAGCGGTGGCCCTGACTGCGGGTTCGGTTCAGGCTGCCGGACACCTTGCCTTTACACCGGGCGAGGGCGACTTCAGCTGGGACAGCTATAACGAATGGGCTGCAAACGCACCTGATCTGAGCGGACAAGATGTCACTGTTTTTGGCCCTTGGCTGGCCCCCGAAGATGATATCTTCCGGTCTGTGATCGCGTATTTCGTGGAAGCGACAGGTGCAAACGTCACCTATACCGGCTCTGACGGTTTCGAGCAGCAGATCGTGATCGACGCCGAAGCAGGCAGCCCACCGAACATCGCCGTATTCCCGCAGCCCGGTCTGGCCGCCAATATGGCGTCCCAAGGCCTGCTCGACCCGCTTGGTCCTGACATGGCCGCTTGGGTCGGTGAAAACTATGCGGCAGGCCAGTCATGGGTTGATCTGGGCACCTATGCCGACGCAACCGGTGCCGATCAGTTCTACGGCTTTTTCTATAACGTCAACGTCAAGTCGCTTGTCTGGTACGTCCCAGAGAACTTTGAAGACGCAGGCTATGATGTGCCTGACACAATGGAGGGCCTGATTGCGCTTTCCGAGCAGATCATCGCGGATGGCGGCACACCTTGGTGTATCGGTCTGGGGTCCGGCCCTGCGACAGGTTGGCCTGCAACGGACTGGGTCGAAGACATCATGCTGCGCACGCAATCCCCAGAGGATTACGATGCATGGGTCGCCAATGATCTAGCCTTCAACGATCCAAAAGTGATCGAAGCCATCGAAACATTCGGCATGTTTGCAAAGAATGACGACATGGTCGCCGGTGGTTCCGCCGCTGTCGGTTCTACCGATTTCCGCGACAGCCCTGCCGGTTTGTTCACCTCGCCACCACAGTGCTACATGCACAAGCAAGCGTCATTCATTCCGGCTTTCATGCCTGAAGATGTTGTGATCGGTGAAGACGCAGACTTCTTCTATTTCCCTGCCTTCGAAAGCAAGGATTTGGGTAATCCGGTTCTGGGTGGCGGCACGCTGATGGCTGTGACAGATGCATCCGACGCGACAATGGCCTTTATGGAATTCCTCCAGCAGCCGCTCGCGCATGAAGTCATGATGGCACAGACAGGTTTCCTCACGCCCCATACCGGCGTAAATGTGGATACCTATGCCGATGCAACGCTGCGGGGGCAGGGCGAAATCCTGCTGAACTCCACAACCTTCCGCTTTGACGGTTCAGACCTGATGCCGGGTGCGATTGGTGCCGGTACGTTCTGGACAGGTATGGTTGACTATGTGGGCGGCAAGAGCGCCCAAGAAGTCGCCGATGCGATCCAAAGCAGCTGGGACGCACTGAAGTAATCCGTTCCTTTTCAAGGGAATTTGCGACAAAGGTTCGGACGGTACGCCGTCCGGACCACCTGACGGCACTTGAAAAGCGCCGCTTCAAATCAATCGCGACGGGGAGAACGCCATGCATCCAGCACTGCAAGGGCTATTGACGATCATCATCGGGGTAGGCGGCTGCGTCGGCTATTTCTACGGGGCGAACCTGCTGCTCGATAAGGTCCTGTTCAAGCCGTCTGGCCCGCATGCAGGGCGGAATATCAACCGCGCCAACCAGATCCGGCCTTGGATATTCCTGATGCCTGCAATTCTGGCCTTGGGTCTCTATCTTGCTTATCCTGTCGTTGCCACATTGCGCCTGAGCTTTCTGGAGCGTCTGCCGGGCAACCAATATGCCTTTGTCGGCCTTGATAACTATACACAGATGTTCGCAGAGCCCAAATTCTGGGAAGCGATGCGCAACAACGTGCTTTGGCTGATTGTTGTTCCTGCCGCCGCTACCGGTTTCGGCTTGCTTGCGGCCCAACTAACGGACCGGTTGCGCTGGGGTAATATTGCCAAGTCGATCATCTTTATGCCGATGGCGATTTCTTTTGTCGGTGCGGCAGTGATCTTTAAACTGATCTACGAGGCCCGCCCAGAGGACGTGGCCCAGATCGGTATCCTGAACCATCTTTACCTGACCTTTGGTGGAGAAGCTCCGCAGCAATGGTTGCAGATTCCCTTCTGGAACAACTTTTTCCTGATGGCCGTGCTGATCTGGATTCAGACTGGTTTTGCCATGGTGATCCTCTCCGCCGCCTTGCGCGGCATCCCTGAAGAAACCGTCGAGGCCGCTGTGATCGACGGGGCCAATCCGTTCCAGATTTTTTTCAAGATCAAGATACCCCAGATAACCTCCACGATCGTCGTGGTCTGGACCACGATCACGATTGCGACCCTCAAGGTCTTTGACATCGTCTTTGCGATGACAAACGGGCAATGGGAAACGCAGGTTCTGGCAAACTACATGTACGACAAACTGTTCCGCGCAAATGACTGGGGCATGGGATCGGCCGCTGCCATGATCATCATGCTGATGGTTACGCCAATTCTGGTCTGGAACGTCTACAACGCACGCAAGGAGATGAAGTAATGGATGCCATTGCTGGAAGAAAGCCCGCTGTCGTTTGGGCACTGAACATTTCCGTGGTGGCTCTTGTGGTCCTGTGGCTGTTTCCGACGCTGGGTTTGTTTGTCTCATCGTTCCGGACCGGTGACCAGATCACGGCATCCGGCTGGTGGTCGGCATTGTTCCCAGCAGAGCAGACGCTACAACTGCGCGTTGCTGATCCGGATGAAAACCGGATTGATCTGGGTAACGGCCGTTTCATGGTGGAAGGTAATATTTTCGAAGGTCAGGATTTCACGGGCGAAATGAACGCCTGGGGGACATCAAGCCGTGATCTGGGCGCTTATGCGCCCGGCGATACGGCAGATATGGGCGATGGGGAACTGCTGACCCTGAACGCGGATGGAACATATGTCTGGGAAGGCACGGACGATCAGATCAGCGGCCGCGCGCAGCGGATGTTCATCGAAGTTGTGTCGCCACCTGACTTTACCTTGAGCAATTATGGCTTTGTGCTTTTTGATGAAAACAACTCCGAAGGCATGGCCAAGGCGTTCTTCAACACG
>CAYGMX010000032.1:0-3182 GCA_964351055.1 uncultured Loktanella sp.
ACACCCCGGTCAGAATAGCCCGCAAGATCAAGGGCCTTTCCGATCGCACCATTGCCTGGATATTTGTTGCCCCCACGATTTTCCTGCTTCTTGCGGTCAATATATTTCCGCTGATCTGGACAATCCGGCTTAGCTTTACCGACTATCGGGTAAACCGCCCGAACCGGGACGTAGAATGGGTCGGTCTGAGTAATTATGAGCGTATCCTGTCGGACCCCGATATCTGGAATACGATGCAGGCAACAGCGCATTTCCTGATCTGGACACTCGTGCTGCAGGTCCTCATCGGCTTTACGCTGGCCTTCCTGATCAACATGAAATTCAAGGGCAACGATCTTTGGACGACAATCATCGTTTTCCCGATGATGCTGTCCCCTGCGGTTGTCGGCAACTTCTGGACCTTTCTTTACCAGCCCCAAATCGGCCTTTTCAACTATGTTGTGACCTTCTTCACCGGCGGCGATCCGGCGGACTTCTCGATGATCGGGGACGTGCATCTTGCCCCTTGGGCGATTGTTATTGCCGACACATGGATGTGGACGCCCTTTGTCATGTTGATCTGTCTGGCTGGCCTGCGCTCGATCCCCGACAGTATCTACGAGGCCGCAGAATGTGACCGCGCCAGCAAATGGCGCCAGTTCTTGACAATCACAATCCCCATGGCCCTGCCGTTTCTGATGCTGGCCGTGCTGTTCCGCGGGATCGAGAATTTCAAGATGTTCGACCTTGTCGTGCAACTGACCGGCGGCGGGCCAGGGAACACGACCACGCTGACCTCAATCGACCTCAAGCGCGAGGCTTTTGAAAAATGGCGCACCGGTTATTCTTCTGCCTATGCCGTAATCCTGTTCGTGACCGTCTTCGGCCTTGCGTCGATCTATGTGAAGGCGCTCAATAAGGTAAAAGACAGATGAGTTTTTCAGTCACCGAACCGTCGAAAGGCACAAAATGGTTCGCGGGAACCGCTGTCGTCCTTTACGCCATTATCACGCTGATCCCGCTGATCTGGATCATTGCGACAGGGTTCAAATCACCCACCGATTCAATCGCCTATCCTCCCAAGGTCTTCTTTGACCCAACGCTGGAAGGCTATGTAAACCTGTTCACCGACCGTACCCGCGCGACAGAACAGATGCTGGAAGAAGCAGGCCCACCCACAACATGGTATGACACCATCGCACGCGAACGTGGCACGGTCATTTCGGGGCCATCACGCTATGGCGAGCGCTTTCTGAATTCTGTGATCATCGGGTTCGGGTCTACGGCACTTTGCATGATCCTTGGCACGATGGCGGCTTATGCTTTCAGCCGGTTCAAGGTGCCGTTGAAGGATGACCTGCTGTTTTTCATCCTCTCCACGCGGATGATGCCGCCGATTGCCGTGGCGATCCCGATTTTTTTGATGTTCCGCAATCTGGGCCTGAATGACACTCACCTTGGCATGATCCTGCTTTACACGGCGGTGAACCTGTCCTTGTCGGTCTGGTTGCTGAAAGGGTTCATCGACGAAATCCCGATCGAATACGAAGAAGCGGCACTGATCGACGGCTACACACGGTTTCAGGCATTTTACAAAGTGGTCCTGCCACAGGCGGCCACGGGCATCGCATCCACGGCGATCTTCTGTCTGATTTTTGCATGGAATGAATACGCCTTTGCGGTTCTTCTGACCTCCGGCACCGCACAAACAGCGCCACCCTTTATTCCCAACATCATCGGGGTCAACGGCAAGGACTGGCCCGCGGTGGCGGCAGGTGCGACGATCTTTCTGGTTCCGGTGATGGTCTTTACCGTTTTGCTGCGCAAACACCTGTTACGCGGCATCACATTCGGGGCGGTGCGCAAATGAGCAAGTTCATCAACGGTCTGTTGCGGTTGCGCCGTGGCCCTTGGGAGATGGTGGCTTCTGTCCTGATCGCCATTGGTGTGCTGATGCTGATGCAGCCCTTCGCGATCTGGATCTACACCTATTCCTTCATTGTCACCCTTGTCGGCACGGTGATGTTCATCATCGTCAGCCACTTTCCGGAGTAAGCACATGGCACAGATACGGATTGAAAATGTGCGCAAGGACTTTGGGTCGTTCAACGCGGTCAAATCATCAACCTTTACGATCGAAGATGGTGAATTCTTTATGCTGCTGGGCCCGTCGGGCTGTGGAAAGACCACGACTTTGCGTATGATGGCGGGGCTGGAACTGCCGACCAAAGGCGAGATTTACATCGACGGCGAAGAGGTCGGGATGAAACCCGCCAGCGAACGTGACATCGCCTTTGTGTTCCAGATGTTCGCGCTCTACCCGCATCTGAATGTCCGCAAGAACATCAGCTATCCGCTGAAAAGTCAGGGCATGCCAAATGCCGCGATCAAACAAAAGGTCGGCGAAATCGCCGAGATCTTGGGCATCACGGATATTCTGGACCGCCCTGTCGGCGGGCTGTCGGGTGGCGACAGGCAACGCGTTGCATTGGGTCGCGCGATCGTCCGCAACCCCAAGGCATTCTTCATGGACGAACCATTGGGTGCTCTTGACGCCGAATTCCGCGAACACATGTCGCTCGAACTGCGCGCCCTACACGACCGGATGAACGCAACGACGGTCTATGTCACCCACGACCAGCTTGAGGCAATGCAGATGGGCGACAAGATCGTGGTGATGAACCACGGCGTCGTCGAACAATTCGGCGTCCCGCAGGACATCTATGACTGGCCCGCAACCAAGTTCGTGGCCGAATTCATCGGGTCACCACCAATGAATTTTCTGAACTTCCACGGGATGGTTGGCACCGGTGAAACCAGCGTCAGCTTCGGTGGCGCGACCTTTGATATCCCTCGTGTGCTGGATGGGCAAAACGGCGATCTGACCTTTGGCGTGCGGCCCGAGCATATTCGGCTTGATGATGCCGCCCCCTACCGAGGCGAAATCATCGCGGTCGAGTACCTTGGCACCACGCAGATCATCACGCTGCAAACAAGCAACGGGGCAGTCAAGGCCCGCACCGCATCGTCCGATCCGGTCCTCGTTGGCCAAAAGACAGGCCTGCTTTTCGATTCCCGCACAGTCAGCATGTTTGATGCGCGAAGCGGCCGCGCCATCAAAAGCGAAGCGAATGTAAAGGTGCTCACCCATGGCTGAAGTCACTTTGACAGGTGTGTCCAAATCATTCGGCGGCACCGTCGCA
>CAYGMX010000032.1:3282-13939 GCA_964351055.1 uncultured Loktanella sp.
CATGGCTGAAGTCACTTTGACAGGTGTGTCCAAATCATTCGGCGGCACCGTCGCAGTTGACGATGTCACCATGACTGTCCCCGATGGGTCTTTTGTGGTCCTGTTGGGGCCGACCGGTGCAGGCAAGACCACCACGTTGCGGTTGGTCTCCGGCCTTGACAAGCCGGACGCAGGGCGGCTGACAATCGGGGGCCGTGATATGGCGGGGCTGACACCGGCACAGCGTGACGTGGCCATGGTGTTCCAGCAGTATTCGCTTTACCCGCATCTGTCTGTCCGCGAGAACCTCGAGTTCCCACTCAAATCGCCGGTTTTGCGCACGCCGAAGGCCGAAATCGACCGGAAGGTCCATGAGGTCGCAGAAGTTCTCCAGATCAGCCATAAACTGGACAACAGGGCCACAGCACTGTCTGGCGGAGAGATGCAGCGGGTTTCAATCGGGCGGGCGCTGGTCCGCAACCCGTCGGTTTACCTGATGGACGAACCCCTGAGTTCGCTTGACGCAAAATTGCGCGCGGACCTGCGCATCGAGCTCAAGCGCATTCAGGCGAATTCCGGCGCGACCCTGCTTTACGTGACCCACGACCAGATCGAAGCGATGACCATGGCCACCCATGTCGGGGTGCTGGACCATGGCAGGCTGATCCAGTTCGGCACCCCGCGCGAGATCTACGAGAACCCGGTCAGCGTCTATGCCGCGAGCCGCCTTGGTCTGCCGCGGATCAATGTGCTGCCCGCTGACCTGTTTAGCGGGGCACCAGCGGGGGCAAAAACAATCGGCCTGCGACCTGAACACATCATTCAGGGCGAAGGCGAAAACAGCATGGTCAAACGGGTCGAGCATCTGGGCGACCAGACCCGCCTGCACCTTATCTTCAAAGATCACGAGCTGGTCACTGTCACGGATGCGCATACCCAGCTCAGACACGGCGATATCGTGAAAATAAGACCAGACCAGCCATATTATTTCGACGCTGCGGGCGCACGCGTTGCATGACCGGGGGACAAGATGAAACAGTTCATTAACAACAAAGAAGACATCGTCACCGAGGCGATCGACGGCACGATCGCCGCCTCTGGTGGCACGCTCACGCGCCTGGACGGCTATCCCCATATCCGCGTGGTGGTGCGCAGCGACTGGGACAAATCAAAGGTTGCATTGGTTTCGGGTGGTGGCTCTGGCCATGAACCGGCCCATGCCGGCTTTGTCGGGCAAGGGATGCTGACCGCGGCGGTTTGCGGTGATGTCTTTGCCTCCCCTTCGGTTGATGCGGTGCTGGCCGGTATTCTGGCCGTTACAGGCCCTGCCGGATGCCTTTTGATCGTCAAGAACTACACCGGTGACCGGCTCAATTTCGGTTTGGCTGCAGAACGCGCCCGCGCTTTCGGGCATCGGGTCAGTATGGTGATCGTCGACGACGATGTTGCACTGCCGGACCTGCCGCAGGCGCGTGGATTGGCGGGAACCCTGTTTGTGCACAAGATCGTCGGCGCTATGGCGGAAAACGGGGCCAACCTCGAGGCCTGCGCCATAGCCGCCGAACGGATCATCAAGGCCAGCCGCAGTATTGGTATGTCGCTTGATACCTGCACCGTCCCCGGATCACTGAAAGAAGACCGGATTCCACCTGGAATGGCCGAACTCGGGCTTGGTATTCATGGCGAAGCCGGCGTGGAACAGGTGGTTTCCAAGGGTGCAAGGGACGCGGTGGCACAGGTGGTCGAGCGGTTATCGGCCACCATGTCCCCGAAGCCGCACGCCGCACTTGTGAACAATCTTGGCGGTTCTTCGGTGCTTGAAATGTCGGTCCTGACCAATGACCTTCTGGCCTCGGGGATCGGGCAGCAAATCAAGGTCTTGGTCGGCCCCGCCGCCTTGATGACCGCGCTGGATATGCACGGCTTTTCGATTTCGTTCCTTGAGCTTTCGACGGGCGACGAGGCGCTTCTGGCCGAGCCGACAAAGGTGCCCGGTTGGCCCGGCTGCAAAGCGGTATCAAAGCCCGCAATCCTGCCGCTGCCTGATGGCCTAACGCCTGTCCGCGCCCCTGCATCACCCCATGAGCCGACAAAGCAGTTTCTGACAGATTGCTGTCGGCTGCTGATCCAATCAGAGAATGATCTGAACGCATTGGATGCAAAGTCGGGTGATGGTGATACGGGTTCTACGCTTGCCACCGCGGCAAGAGCGCTGATCGAAGCCATGGACACATTGCCCCTTGCCGACCACACGCAACTGTTTCGCGCCATCGGGCTTGAGCTAAGCCAGACCATGGGCGGTTCGTCAGGTGTTTTGCTTGCCATCTTCTTTGCCGCTGCTGGCGATGCGTCGTCATCGGGCAAATCCATGCGCGAAGCCCTGCAGGAAGGGCTACAGCGTATGCGGCAGATCGGCGGTGCAAACCCCGGTGATCGCACCATGGTCGATGCGCTGTTACCCGCCCTTGACGCCTTGAAAGACGGTATGGGGCCTGCCGCTCAAGCTGCGCGCAAGGGTGCGCAATACACCGCCACCCTGACAACGGCAAAGGCCGGACGCGCGACCTATCTGAACGCCGAGCAACTCGAAGGCCATGTTGATCCGGGGGCAGAGGCGGTTGCGCGGTTGTTTGAAGCGCTTGCATCTTAGGGGGTGGTGCATGGTCGGGCAAAGGTCTCTCACAGGGCACTCCCATGCCTTGATGGGACAACCAATGCCTTGCCTGCGCCTACCCGTTTACCCGTTCTCGGCCTTCAGAAACCCGACCGTGATTGCTGACACGACAACCATGACAGCCGCCGTTCCCAGCATGAGCGGCAGCCCACCAAGTTGGTAGGTCACTCCCGATAACAGCGTTCCCGTCAGCCGCCCCGCTGCATTGGCCATGTAGTAAAACCCTACGTCCATCGTCACCCGTTCCGCTTTGGTGAAAGACAGGATCAGATAGGAGTGCAACGATGAGTTCACTGCAAAGATTGCGCCGAAGGCCAGCAATCCGGCGACAAGCATCGCGGTCAGCCACACCTGCGGTCCATTTGCTAGCACCGACGCCAAGGTCAGGAGCGCTGGCACGGCGACAAGGTACCATGCCCAGTGGCGTGCCGCTGAGACCAACTCTGCCGCTGGTCTGGTCTGCGCCCGCAAGATCCGTGGCGCATTGGCCTGTACCAATCCGTATAGGATCACCCAAGCGGCCATGAACGTGCCGATCAGAAAGAACGCGGCCCTGTTGCCTTCAGTCGTTCCATCCGACAACACCGCATAGAAATAGATCGGAATGCCGACAACAAACCAGACATCCCGTGCGCCGAACAAAAACACCCGTGCCGCACTGAGCCAGTTCACATTGGCCGACTTGGAAAACACCTCGGAGAATTTGGTCCCCTTGCGTCCCTTGGGTAGGCCCGCAGGCATGACAATCAAGACCGCCAGCAGGATGACAGCGAGGATCGCAGCCATGCCAAGCACCGCCCAGACAAAACCGAGCGTCGCAAGCAAGGCCGCCCCAAGAAGAAAGCCCGCACCCTTAACCATGTTCTTGGAACCGGTCAGCAGCGCGACCCATCGAAAGAGGCCACCGTTTTCTTTCGGGGCAAGCAGTTTGACTGCCGACTTGGAAGACATCTTGGCAAGGTCCTTGGCCACGCCGCTGGCCCCCTGTACAAGCATGACGAAAATGACGGATGTGCCAACTGCCCAAGCGGGATCAAGCTGCGCCAAGGCCAGCAAGGCCAGCACCTGCAACCCAAGTCCCGCATAAAGCGTCGATGTCAGGCCAAAGCGTGCCGCGATCCAGCCCGCGCAAAGATTGGTCACAACACCTGCGATTTCGTATAGCACGAAAAGATAGGCAAGCTGGACGGGCGAAAACCCCAGCGTGTGGAAATGCAAGAGCACGAGCATCCGCAACGCGCCATCCGTCAGCATGAACGCCCAATATGCGGCAGTGACAGCGATATAGGCCGACAGCCCCTCTGGCCGTGCAGGGGTATCAGTCACAGGCTGTCCCCGACCATAAGGGCCACATCGACAAGCCGATGCGCATAGCCCATCTCGTTGTCATACCACGCGTAGATTTTGACCTGTGTGCCATTGATGACCATGGTCGAGGGCGCGTCGACGATGCTGGACCGTTCGTCATTGGTATAGTCGGTCGATACCAGTGGCCGTTCTTCGTACCCCAGAATGCCTTTCAAAGGCCCCTCTGCTGCGGCCTTGAACAGCGCATTGACCTCTTCGGCGGATGTTGCCCGCTCCACCTCGAACACACAATCCGTGAGCGAGGCATTGAGCAGCGGCACGCGCACCGCATGTCCGTTCAGGCGGCCTTTCAGCTCGGGGTAGATCAGTGTGATCGCGGTGGCACTGCCCGTTGTCGTCGGGATCAGCGAATTCAACGCAGACCGGGCGCGGCGCAGATCCTTGGCCGGACGGTCCACGATGGTCTGTGTATTCGTCACATCATGGATCGTGGTGATCGAGCCATGCTTGATGCGCAGGTTCTCGTGAATGACCTTGACGACAGGCGCGAGGCAGTTTGTCGTACAGCTAGCAGCTGTCACAATGCGATGCCGGTCGGGCGCGTAAATGTCGTGATTGACGCCATAGACGATATTCGCCGCATCGCCGTCCTTAACGGGCGCCGAGACCACCACCTTTTTCACGCCCGCCGCGAAATAGGGGGCCAGCTTTGCCTCGGTCTTGAAGACACCAGTACAGTCGATCACCACATCGACGCCATCCAGCGGCAGACCGGCGATATCGCGGGTGCCAATGAACGGCAGGCGGGTGCCGTCGATTGTGACGCTGTCGGCATCATGCGCAAAATCCGCTTTCCAGCGTCCGTGCACCGTGTCGAATTCAAACAGATGGGCATGCATTTCAGGATCACCCACAGCATCGTTGATCCATGCAATCTGGGCCCCGCGTTCCAGCAGCGGCTTTAGCGCAAGCTTGCCAATACGGCCAAGGCCATTGAGGGCATAAACGGTCATTCCGAAGTCCCTTTAGCGCTTGTTTGGCCGATGGTGTCGACAGCCTTTTGCAGGGACATCCGGTCCAGCGAGGCCAGCGGCAGGGATGTGAAGGCGATCAGTCGGTTGCGCAGCGCCCCGTACGTCTGCTGGAAGGCCAAGCTCTTTTGCGCGTCGGATCCTTCGACCTTGACAGGATCGGGCAATCCCCAATGCGCGCTGATGGGCTGGCCCTGCCACGAGGGGCATTCCTCGTTTGCGGCCTGATTGCAGACCGTGAAAACGAAATCGAATTCTGGGCCCTCTGCCCCTTGGAATGCGGAAATGTTCTTGGAGCGCAGGACCGATACGTCATGCCCTTTCTGCTCCAACACCTCGATTGCGAAAGGGTTGAGTTCGGAACGAGGCTTGGTGCCTGCCGAATAGGCTGTAAAGCGATCACCGGCCAGATCGCGCAAGATCGACTCCGCAAAGATGGAGCGGGCCGAATTGCCGGTGCAGATGAAAAGGACATTGTATTTTCGATCGGGCATGGTGCTGTCTCTGCTAAAGGCCGGAAAGGCGTTTGACGTACAAATTTCGGGGCGTCCCCTGCAACAATCATGCAAGAGATAATCAACGGTTTCGCGCGCGGCATCGAGGTCGATGGCGTACCGCAGGGAAGTTCCGGCACGCTCTTGCGTCACCAGTCCTGCCTGCATCAGCGCGTTCACATAGGTTGAAAGCGTGTTGGGCTTTAGGCCAAGCGCCAGCGCCAGTTCAGTCGCCGGAACGCGATCAGGATAGCGGCGCATCAGCAGCCGGTACACGGCCAGCCGTTGGGGATGACCGAGCGTCGCAAAGCGGTTGGGAATCATTGTTTCCATAATTCGTGAATAAATGAAATTCTGGCTTGTGAAAAGTGAAGCTTTTGTAACGATGCGTCGGGTTCAATCTCCTGATTTTCAGCCGAATTCTTGTCAACCTGAAATATAACAAGGACTTAGGGTTGGAAAACACGTGGTTTTCCGTTATCCTGGTCCGGTGAAATAAGTATTCATCAGACTGCTGCGCCTTGCGCATACGCCACAACCCGTCGGCCCGTCAGTGCCGCGCGTTTCGCATGGTGTCCCTCGTATCTCCGCGGACCAGCGAGGCAAGTCCTTGACCCACCCTCAGTTCAGTTTGCCTGAGCCAGATCAGAGCACACACGCAATCTATTGGCGCCGGACCGTCAGAAAGGAAATAGAAATGACCACATCCACATCGAAGAAAACCAATGAAGCCACACAGCCCCGCGACACGCCGACCGTGTTTGCGGCGACGGACATGCTACGCTACAAGGCCGTCGCGGAGGATGCGAGCTTTCCTGTCAGGGAAATCTTTTTCGAGCCCGATCAGGGTGTCCTGCGCTATGTCGCGCTTGACGTCGGCGGCTGGTTTGACCGGCGCGAGGTCGTTGTGTCGGTGGACCTTATGGGGGTCCCCGATGATGTTGCCCGCGAATGGCCTGTCGCACTCAGCCCCGACGCGATTGGTGAGGCACCTGAGTGGATTGACCCCAACAGTCTGTCCCGTGTTTCGGCTGTCGCGATGTCGCCGATCATGGTCGGGCCTTATGGCGGACACTTTGCCGGAGTGACACCGCGAGATGTCCAGCAACACGAAGATCCCGACCAAACCGCCGGGAACCTGGAGGTTGCAGGCTTTGCACGGGTGAATGACTGGGTCGGTTTGCCGGTGATCGGGAAGGACGGCGATATGGGTACACTGATCGACTTCCTTTTCGAACCCGAGAACGGCCGCCTGTCGCACGTCGTGGTTGACACCGGCGGCTTTCTTGCCGCCCAGCAGATGGTTCTGCCGTTTGACCTGCTCAAGCATCGGGCCGAGGGGCGGAGCTCTAAAGTCGTGATGGACGTCACCGAAAAGGTGCTGCGCGAGGCACCACCGCTGGCGCAGTTCGATTTGGTCAACCGGTCATGGATCGATGCTCTGCGCTCGTATTATCAATTGCTGCCCCGCACCTGATTACTGCATGTCACAGGCGGGTTTGGATTGCGCGCATGCGCAGTAAACCGCGCCGGACAAGGCACACTGATGCCGGGGAATATCAGGGATCACAAAGACGCAGGGGCCACAGGCGCGCGTCTTTGTGACGATATGGAAACCTGTACCGTCATTTACGCGAAATTAAGTCATCGGGCTCCATAAGGCAGGTGCCTCAAACAAGGCGACCGATTTATTTGCAATGGAATGTTCCGTAAATGACGATTGCGCCCGCAACCTTTCACCTGCCGCCTGCTTCAAGGATCGAAGACTGTCATCAGCTTTTCGATTTTCTCAGCTCAGCACAGGATCAAGATGTCCAGATCGATTGCCAGAACGTCTCCCGCCTTAGCGGGCTGTGCGCGCAACTCCTGACGATGGGTGCCAAAGCATGGGCTGCAAAGGACCGCGAATTCCAGATTTGGCCAGTGTCGGACTGCTTCCGCAATGATGTTATGACCTTGGGGTTGGCTGACGTCCTGACCATCGACGGAGCCAAAGGATGACGCGGCATATTCTGGCTATCGATGATTCTCGGACAATCCGGACGTTACTGACGGCCACGCTTGAAGGTGCTGGGTTCAGGGTGACAACAGCCGTCGATGGCGTGGACGGTGTGGCGAAATTCCAGCAGTCGGATGCCGATCTGGTCATCACCGATGTCAATATGCCGAACAAAGACGGGTTTGGCGTGATCGAGGATATCCGGAGTGGTCCGGTCAACCGCGCTGTTCCCGTTCTCGTTCTCACAACCGAAAGCGGCAGCGACCTCAAGGATCGCGCGCGCAAGGCTGGGGCGACAGGCTGGATTGTCAAACCATACGACGATGTGTCGCTGGTTTCTGTCATTAAACGACTGACAGGTGCCGAATGATGACCGACAGCACAATTCTCGATGCCTTCTTCGAAGAATGCGAAGATCTCATTGTTGCCCTCACAGAAGGGTTGGATGAGATGTGCAACGGGCAAGCGGACACAGAAACCGTGAACGCCGTGTTCCGTGCTGTTCATTCGATCAAAGGTGCCGCAGGCGCCTTTGCACTCGATGACCTTGTTGGCTTTGCCCATAAATTTGAAACTGTTCTTGATGAACTGCGCGCCCAACGGCTGGACGTGGACGAACCCCTCTTGCGTGTCTTGCAAAGGGCAGGCGATGTCCTTTCCGATCTTGTCGATGCGGCGCGCGAAAACCTTCCCGCCAATCGGGATCAGGTTGATCCGGTTATCGCCGACCTGCAGTCATTCCTTGGGGCAGAACCGGTTGTAGAAGAGGAATTCGTATTCGAGGCTCTCTCGCTCACTTTAGACCCGCCTGAAACCACCAGCCGTTTCCTTGTCACTTTTCGGCCAAATGATGCATTCTACGCAACGGGGAATGATCCCACGCTGATCCTCGGTGCATTGGGCAAGATCGGGGAGTGCAGGACAACGGTTCAGGTCGATGCGCTGCCCAAAGACTTTTCGGATTTCTCTTGGTCGGACGGGTACCTCGTTTGGCAGGTCACGATAGACGGGATTTCGAACGATCTGGCGATCCGCGAAGTCTTTGAATTCGTCGAAGATCTCTGCGATCTTCAAATCGCGGCGGTTCCTGTGAATTCCGGCGGGCGGAACGCTGCTGCAGAAGAGATGCATCTTGTCACGGCAGGCACATTGGACGTTCAAGGCGATACAGCCGTTGATTTTCCCGTTTCCAGTGTTGCGGCGGCAGAGACCGCGGCCCTTTCGAAATCCGAAAAACCGGCAAAGCGGGCATCAAGCACATTGCGTGTCGACCCTGAAAGGGTTGACCGCCTGATCAACGCGGTGGGCGAGTTAATTATCAATCAATCCGTGATCTCGCAGCGGATTGCAGAGGCCGCACTTCCCAACAGTGCCGAACTTTTCGGCGATCTTGATGACTACAAACTGCTCGCGCGTGAAATTCAGGAAGGTGTGATGGCCATTCGCGCCCAACCGGTCAAACCGTTGTTCCAGCGGATGTTGCGCATTGCCCGCGAAGCGGCGGATGCGACAGGTAAGACTGTCGACCTGATCACCGAAGGCGAAGCCACAGAAGTGGACAAGATCGTCGTCGAACGCCTTGCCGATCCGCTGACCCACATGATCCGCAACGCGATCGACCATGGGATCGAAAAACCAGAGGTCCGCACCGCCGCAGGCAAAGCCACCACTGGCACATTGCGCCTTAAGGCCAGCCAGCGTTCGGGCAGCATCGTGATCGAAATTATCGATGATGGCGCCGGCCTGAACCGGCCACGCATTCGGGACATCGCAATCCAAAGGGAGGTCATCCGGCCCGAGGACCAACTCTCCGATCCGGAGATTGACAGCCTGCTCTTTGCACCCGGCTTTTCAACCGCAGACCAGATCACAAACCTCTCAGGCAGGGGCGTTGGCATGGATGTGGTCAAGACCGCAATCACCGGTCTGGGCGGCCGCATTACCATCAGCAGCGTCCCTGGCGAAGGCACAACCTTCGCCATCACCCTGCCGCTGACACTTGCCGTGATGGACGGCATGATCATCAGCGTGGCGGGGCAAACCATGGTTGTGCCGATTGCAAGTATCTTGGAAACAATCCGACCAATTGAGGCCGACCTTTCAAAAATGGGCCTCAATAACACGCTTCTTCGCGTCAGGGGCGAGTATGTCCCCGTCATCGATTTGGCAGATCGGCTTGGCAACAAGTCGTGCAAAGACCTCCTCACCGACCGTGTCCTGCTACTCTTGCAGACCGAAAAAGTCACGCAATGCGCCTTGGCCGTAGACGAAATTCATGACCAACGGCAAGTGGTGGTGAAGAGCATGCAGGGCAATTATGGCGAAATCTTCGGCATCTCAGGCGCCACAATTCTTGGCGACGGCAAGATCGCACTGATCATTGATCCCGATGCTATCTCTTCTGCCAAACCAAAAACACAGATCACGCAGATCAACCACATAGGAGAAGAAGCACATGTCTCTTCTTTCTGACCTCAGCGGCTCCAAGCAAATCGAATTTGTCACGCTTGTTGCAGGCAGCCAGAATTTCTGTATCGAAATCACGCAAATTCGGGAAATCAGACGTTGGTCGCCAGTGACCCTTCTGCCGCACTCGCCAAAGCATATCCTTGGCGTGATCAACCTCAGAGGTGCCGTGATCCCGATTATTGATCTTGCTGCCAAACTGGGTTTTGCGGCCATTGCCCCGACAGAGCGCCACGTGATTATCATCACTGCAATCGAAGACAGAATTGTCGGCCTGCTAGTTGAGTCCGTATCTGAAATACTGGGTATTGAGGCGCGCATCATCAGAGAAACACCCGGTGGGGCCGAAGATGTAACAACCCGCGCCATTCAGGGGATCATCCCGGTTGGCGACGACATGACCAAGATTATTCATCTCGAAGCGCTGCTGCGCGACAACGAGCAGGCTGCAGCATGAATAGCATATTGGCGAAAGGAACTGAGCAAGCAGCGATTGATTTTCGTTTTTCGGATCGCGATTTCCAGATGATCGCAGATCAGGCAAATCTGCGGTACGGATTATCCCTCCAGCCCTCAAAAAAACCGCTTGTCTACTCTCGCCTCGCAAAACGATTGCGCGCCCTGAAGGTCGCAAGTTTCGAAGATTATTGTGCGCTGCTTCAACGCCCGGAAGGTCTGGCCGAGCAGGGGCAATTCCTATCCGCCC
>CAYGMX010000033.1:0-6556 GCA_964351055.1 uncultured Loktanella sp.
GGTTTGTGTGGATATCGGCATCAGCGTGATAGGACAGCATCCCGCCCTCGATGCGTCGAATGGACGAAGTGTGACCAGGCTTGAGGCCAAAAGACATGCCTGCCGCCATGATATGCTCCCAAAGCGCGTCACCATGGGCACTGTCGCGCAGATAAAGCTCGTAGCCCAACTCGCTAGACCATCCGGTGCGGGATACGATCAGCGGAATGCCGTCCAAAGTGACCTCGCGCAGCCAGTAATATTTCAGGTCCATGATCTCGTCGCCAAAAAGCGCGCGCATGATTTCACCCGAGTTCGGGCCCTGCAACTGCAACGGAGACACGTCAGGTTCGCAGATATGAACATCAAGACCGGAATGCACGGCAAGGCCCTGCGCCCAAAGCAGGATGTCACTGTCAGCAAGCGAGATCCAGAAATGGTTCTCTGCCAGTCGCAACAGGATCGGATCGTTCAGGATACCGCCTTCGGCGTTGGTAATCAGGATATACTTGCACTGGCCCACGGCCAGCTTTGACAGATTGCGCGGGGTCAGCATCTGGACGAATTTTGCCGCATCGGGGCCGGTAATCTCGACCTGCCGCTCGACAGCTACGTCACACAGGATCGCGTTTTCGACAAGGTTCCAGAAGTTCTGTGCCGGATCACCGAAGTCGCGTGGGATATACATGTGGTTATAGACGGAAAAACCCTTGGCACCCCAGCGCACGGTGGCTTCAAAATAAGGAGACTTGCGGATCTGTGTCCCGAACCCGAAATCATCTGCTTGCATCATGGTCTTCTCCCTTGTTTGTCGATGGCCGGACTGGCCACGTATTGCCTGAATCTGTCGGGGATTTAGCGCGGCTTTTGCGACAAATGCGGACTGAAAAAAATCGGTGAAAGGACTGAACAGACTGTTTTGAATGTCAAAACCAGACCGATCAGACGCGATGTTTCAAATGCGACCTTTGGCAGCCAGTTTTGCGAGGTTGGGCTTACTGGATTTGACCCGCCGTGTCGCGATGTATGTCATGTAACGATCAATCCCGAGTTCAGCGCCAAGCAAGGTGTCCATCAGGGCCTGAAAAGACGCCAGATCAGGGGTGATCGTCTCCATCACATAGTCCATGCCGCCACCGGTCGCCACGCAGTCGGTGACTTCGTCAAGGTTTCTGATGACGGCTTCAAAGCGATCAAAGTCCGCTTTTCGGTGATGCGTCAGGGACAAGGTCACGACAACATGGGTAAAGTCGGTGATCCGCTCCAGTGCGATCTCTGCGTGATACCCGCGAATGAACCCTGCCGCCTTGAGCCGGTCAAGACGGGCCCAACAGGGCGTTGCCGAGATATTGGCAATCTCGGCCAGTTTGGCTTTGCTTAACGGCCCATACTGCTGGATTGCACTGAGTATGCGGATATCCGTACTATCAAGACCAAATTTCTTCATAAGATCAAAACTTTCGCCGCACCCGCAATCGCCAAGCAAGATACCGGCTGCGAACACCCATTGAGGCTTTGTGATAGTGCCCCGCCAGCGTGATTGCGACTGTTTTTGCGACACCCTGACAAACAGCCGCGTCAGGAACAGCCCAAGGCGCGGATTCGTCCAATGCAGGGGCGGCCCAAGAGCTGCCACAAGCCGACGGTTACCCGCAACCCCTACAACAGGAACGCGGCCGCCCTGTTTTTGCCTCATGAGTATGCCCGACCGATCCGCGCTTCTTGGGTCTTTCTTTAACGAATGACGGTCTTGAAATGCGCAACCATGGCGGCGACGCCTTCTTCATAGGGTGTTGATCTGAAATCAGGAAAGGCGTCGCGGAACTTACGGTCCGACATGATGTAATCGGTCTGATATTGATAGCTCATCTCGTGGACCTCGCGGATCAGAGGTTTGAAGAGCGACAAGCCGCGCAAAACGATATCGGGAATGTGGGTTGATTTCAGCGATGTGCCAAGTTCCTTGTTAAAGAGCGCTGCCATCTCGGACACCTTTACCGGTGGCCCGACCGGCAGGTGAAACTCCGTGCCATAAGCCCTGTCATGCAAAGCAAGCTCTACCAGCCCGCGCCCCATGTCTTCGGTGTAGGCATAAGTATGCACGGGGCCTTCGGGCATGGCGACTTGCGGGGGTTTTCCCCGCAGCATGTTTTCCAGAAAGCTGATGTAGAAAGGGGAATTGACGGCATACGGCCCATAGAAGTCGGCAGCGCGGCCAACGGTGGCCCGCACACGGCCTTCCCGATGGGCCGCCATGACGATTTCAACGGCGGTCTTGCGGCCCATGCCCTTGCGCGATGGCGGGTTGCGGGGCGTCGTTTCGTCAAAGGGCACCGGCAAAGGCGCCGGACCATAAAGATAGACATTGTCGAAATAGACAATCCTGCAGCCAACCTTCTCGCATGCGGTCACAAGCGCCTGCGATATCGCTGGAAAACCCTTGACCCACAGATCGGCATTGTAAGGCAGACCGACGCAGCCATAAACAACATCGGCCCCATCAAGAACCTTGATCAGCGCATCGGGGTCCATCGCGTCCGCATCGGACCGCGTCAGTGCGCGCGCCTCAAGCCCTTTTGCTGTGATTGCGGCAACCGTGGCACGCCCGATGGCACCATCTGCACCAAGAACCGCATGATACCCCATCTTAGTTTCCTTTCCGCAAGGCCGCCATGCCCAGCATGGTGAAACCGGTCGCAAAGAGCCAAAGATGAATGGACAGCGTGGAAACGAAGATACTGGCTTCCATCCCGAACAGTTCGATGACAGGCGACGCAAGGATAGGAACCACGATCAATCCGGCCCAGCCAATAATTTTGGGCAAGCCGCCATTGCGCAGCATCATCAGGGAAACCGCAATCAGCCAGCCCGCCGTGAAGATCGAAACCCCGAGGATTTCGCCGATTGCCCCGCCCCACGCGTTTACAGCAGACTGGATCAGGTCGATGGTCTGTCGCATCTCAGGCGTGGCCGCGCCATAGCTTTCAGCCAAAAAGGTCGATGCTGTCAGCCAGCGGATGATCCCGATTGCCCGCGCAAGGGCCGAGGCGCAGATCAGGCCGACTGCAATGACAAACAGCGGACCGGCTTTCGCGTGTCGCCCCATCGCCAGCCATGCAATGGCCGTCCCTGTCACCGCCCAAGCCAGCGAATACATCAGGTAGACCCCATAACCTAACCGGACCTGTCCGATCTGTGCAAAGATCAGTGGCAACGCCTCTGAGGGTGCAAAATCAAGGCTGTCCGGCCAGTTGATCGCGGCGCCAAGAATGGCAAGGGGCACAAAAAGCAGTGCAGCCTGCGCGAGCACAAGGAGACCAACAAGCACCAGATTTCGAGATGTGGACATTGATTGCTCCATGCGCTTGCGACGTCGTCGTTGACCTTTTGCTAACACCGATCATTATTAAAACGATACAGCAGATTCTGAAATCAATCGTTCCATTATTGAAAATGCCGCCACAGACCCGCCTTCCGAAACTCCAGTTGATCCAATCCTTCGCGCAAGTCGCCGCGCACGGCTCCTTGTCCGCGACAGTCAATGCGACCGGAGGCAGTGCTGCGACGCTCAGCCGTCATATCGCAAGCCTTGAGGCAGAGCTGGGTGTGACCTTGTTCGAACGGCGTGGCAGCGGGCTGGCGCTCACCGAAAGCGGAAGCATGCTTTATGGTCACGCTGCGGACATTGCCAATGCCGCGCACCGTTTTGCGGCGGCCGCTGCAGGGCGCGATCAGGCCATCTCAGGGACGGTCCGGATCACAGCCTCAAGAGGCGTGGCGTCCTTTTTGTTGCCGGTCATCCTGCAACGGTTTGCCATCGCGGAACCGGAAATCGACTTTGAACTGGTACCAAGCGATACAGAGGCAAATCTACTGATGCGCGAGGCGGATATTGCAGTACGGATGTTCCGGCCCAAACAATCCAACCTGATCGCGCGGAGGCTGGGCACATTGAACTTCGGTTTGTTTGCAACCAAAGGCTATCTTGATCGGCGCGGCACGCCGGCTGTGATCGCTGACCTCGCAGAGCACGACATCATCGGCGGGGATTCACAGGCGCAGGTCTTGCAGGGATTACGATCGCTGGGCCTGAAGATCGACCAGAACGGATTTCGATACCGATGTGACGACAGGCTGACAGCGTGGCAATTGCTGAACGCGGGCTGTGGCGTGGGCGTGGCACAACTGTCGCAGGCCGCGTCGGGGTCCGAGCTTGTGCGTCTGCTACCGGATCTTCCGGTCATCGGGTTGCCGGTCTGGCTTACTTCACATAGCGAACTGCGGACCAATGCCCGCGTGCGCCGCACCTACGATTATATCGCCACGCAATTGGGCGCTGTGCTGAAGGTACAGCCAACCTGGCAGGCCTCGGCCCCGTGATCGACGGACTCAAGGTGCACCGCCCTTGGAAATTGGCGCTCTGTCACGGGTCGAAAGGGAATGCTTGCCACAAAGGTGGATGGGAAAGGACGCAGGGCAATCGTCTATCAAGGCGGCAAGCCAGACACTTCAGCGATCGCCGGGCAACCTTGTTGCAGCCGCTCAAAGCAAGACAAGAAAGACCCTCACCGAGGCCCTGTTACGCGTTCGGTTTGGATTTTGTGGCGGAGGGAGCGACTCAGGCGCCCAAGTCTCTCTCGTGCTGATGTCGGACGAAAGCCGCGTCCTTCGTAATTCTTCGCACTATTTGTTCGGGGCGCGCGCGGTGACGGTCGTCATTCATCGGAACGCATGGATCTCCACTGCCCGAGTAGTGATTCTGCTTCGAGCCGTGTAGAATGGAATCCTTGGCATGGGCCCGTCGGGCGACCCAGGCCACTCGCTTCAATCGTCGCCAAATATCTTGGATCGCTTGCGTAGATCACTTCCTGATCTTCACCGAGCCATACAAATCCCTCGGGGTCTCCCCAACCCGAAACCGCCATTTCGTTCCAGCAAAGGTTCCCGACATTCCGAGCGATGAGTTGACCATTGGGGAGATAGAGATCCCCACGCGACCAATTTTGCCAATCGATGTTCCGCCTAAGCTCGGCGCCATTGGGAAAGAATGCATCGGTCGTGTAATACATCACGACAAGCACAAAGGGATAGGCCGCCACAAGCCATAGCAGGCCTTTCAGGGGGCGGCGAAGCCATCTCCACAGTGCAAGCAGAGTGTCTTTGATCATGGCGAACCCAGGTTCGGGTCCCAGTATTGGCTTCGGTTCCGGTCCTGCGAAACTGTTGCTTGAAAGTGCGCCTCCCATTCACCGGTTATCGTGTATGCAGTCCCTCCCAACTCGGAAACGGCCATGAAAATCGACGACACATCGTTTTCGTCGATCTCAAGCGGGGCACCTTGCGGGCCGCTGCCGATCCCCACGAGGTCACCCACAGTCTGCAACAACCGCCACAGCCGATCCGGGCGTTCCCGCAACCACGCGGCAAAGTCGCGAAGGTCTACTGGATCCGTGAAACGGTCTTCGAAGCGGAAACGCGCCATTCCTTCGATATACACCATGTCACCGGAAACCGTAGCCGTGCCGCCTAATTGCCCCCGGACCATGGCATCGCCGTGCGAAAATTCAATGCCTTCAAAATCGTAGTGTGCTTCGAAGTCATAAGGCAAGTCGCCTACTCGCGCCCTGTCCGCTAGCTGATCGGCCAGACGGCGAAATGCCCCCTCAGTCCCGTCCTTGTAGGCATATTGATCTATGATCTCTCGAAGATGCCCGATTTCGGACAGCGTCACACCACGACCCGCCCCGGCAAAGAAGTGCCAGATAAAATCGTGGTTCTCCCAACGATCGACCGGTGCGTCAGTGTCGACCGGCAGATCAAAAAATGCAAACTCGGTCTGCCCCTCGACAAAAGGAACGGCCTCGCAGCGACAGTTGTAGTCTTCGCCTGGATCTCCGGTGTCCGGCGGATCCGACCATGAGAAGATGCGGCCATCGTTCATCCGATGCGAGGTGCGAACGCGCTCGTCCCGCTGCGTGCGCCACACGTACCGGACCGTGACCCCAGTATCCTTTAGCAACAAACGGATCGGTTTGCCCCTGCGGAGATACTCGACGAAGGCCGCACGACAGGCTTCGGTGTGGATGATGTTCATGGCAACCGTCAGAGTTTGGATGGTTGCCCAGTATCGACGATTTCAATAAAATATGAGTTAACGGCGTGTGCCGTTTGCGCAGATCACAGATGGCATACGTCGCCAAGGCGACATCGCATCGCAGTCGAGCGCACTGCTGAGTAGTGGTTCGCAATTCTGCGTGTGGCGGACAGACAGTCCGAAAAGTATTTTGGATCAACGCCTTAAGGTCTTGTTTTTGCTTGGAGCTGTCTTGTGGCGCATAGCAGATTGTGCAGCAAAAAGTGTAGCAAAAAAGGCAAACTATTGAATACAAAAAATGCAAGTAATGCCAGACGACAGCAAAAAGAGAACATACTGTACGGGACCAAAGCCAAGCATCCACTTCAATCCGTCCACCCGCAAAAATACCACGCAATTACCCCCCGAAGCGCGGTTCCGGCAGGCCATGGATGCCCAGACCCTTGACGACGAACAGGCTGCCCGCCAAGAACTGCGGCTTTT
>CAYGMX010000033.1:6566-13744 GCA_964351055.1 uncultured Loktanella sp.
GCTTTTCCTGCTTGGCAAACATATCGTGCACCGCCGGGTGTTTTACCCGCGCCATTGATGTGACGTAGAGTTCATCAAGATTATCCCCGCCAAACATCACGCTAGTGATGTTTTTGACCGGCATCCCGATCCGGCGTTCGACGCTCCCGTCTGGCGCATATCGCACGAGATCACCACTGATCAATTGAGCGTTCCACATGTACCCTTCTGCATCAATCGTTGACCCATCAGCGACACCCCCATCATCCTTAGTCGTTGCGTGGACCCGCTTGTTGCTCAGGTCGCCGGTTTCGATATCATAGTCGTAGGCCCAGAACTCTTCTATGAAAGTGTCGGCGATATAAAAGGTTTTGTCGTCCGGGCTCCAGCATGGGCCGTTCGTGCACATTAACCCTTCTTCGACCTGCTTGACGGAAAGATCCGGATTGAGCCGCCAAAGACCACAGTTACGAAGTTCTTCCTTGTCATCCATGCCGCCAGCGAAAAAACGGCCGCGCCGATCCACCTTGCCATCGTTCAATCGGGTCCGTGTGATTTCAGCATCGACCTTCTGGATCAACTCAAGCTCTAACTTGTCGCCATTGAAATGCATGAAATAGAACCCATCCGCCATCGCCGCGACTGCACCACCCTGTTCGCGCAGTGCCATCGCACCGATGTCATTAGGCAAGTCCCAGTTTTCGACCTTTCCGGTCTTTGTGTCCATGCGCCAGACCGCCTTCTTGCCCAGTCGTGGCCCCGTGCAATCAAGCCAATAGAGCCTACCTTCTTCGACATCCCATACAGGCCCCTCGCCCAGATGGTTATTGCATTCCAGCACACATTCGATGGTCAACGACATCTTCGAGGTTCTCCTAATTATTGGCACAAAACTGGTGCCGAGCCGCGTTGACAGAACGATAATCGATAATCTAAACTAGATCAACGGGTGTTCGGTCACTCCTGTCATCGGACGGGTAAGGTCACCATCTGCAGACAAAACCCTGATCAACGGTGCCAAAGCTGCACGGGCCCCGTTGTTCCAGATAGCTAAAATTGAAGGAGATGCAGATGACTGCACCGAACGGCATGATGGATGCGCTTGTCCTCAAGGCACCCCGGGATTTTGACATTCAGCAGATTCCAGTCCCCACTCCAGAAGGAGATGAGGTGTTATGCAAAGTAGACACGACATTTATATGCGGTACAGACCCCCACATCATTCAAGGTGATTTTCCGGGTTTCTGGCCACCTGCTTTCCCCTTTACGCCGGGACACGAATGGTCCGGGACTGTCGTGGATACTGGCCCAAAGGCCGCAGCGCTTGGCTGGAAGGAAGGTGACCGCGTCTGCGCGATTTCACACGTCGGTTGCGGCTATTGCCGCAATTGCATGAGCGGGCGCTACAACATCTGCCTTAACTATGGCGACCTTGATAAAGGACACCGCCAGCACGGCCATATTACGCCCGGTGCCTATGCCCAGTACATGCGCGCCTCCGTCAAAAGCCTCTATCGCATTCCCGACGACATGGATCTTGAATATTCAGCATGTGTCGATCCGCTGAGCATCGCGCTTTACACGGTCAACCGATCGCGATTCGAACCGGGCGATGACGTCCTGATCATGGGCACCGGCCCGCAAGGGCTGATGGCGCAACTTTGCGCGCAGGCCATGGGAGCAGGCCGGGTCATCATTGCCGGTAGCGGAGAGCGGTTGGATCTTGCCGTGAAACTCGGTGCGATCGGGATCGACTACCGCGACAATGACGTTGTTGAGGCAGTCAAAGACTTGACCGATGGCCTGGGCGTCAAGCGTGTTCTGGAATGCGCAGGCACCGCCAAGGCCATAAATCAGGCCTGTCTTGCAGCATCCAAGGGAGGCGTGGTTTCGATGATCGGTATCCCGCACGAGGACCCTACCCTGCCAATCAAGCGCATGGTCCTTGATGAGGTTGAGGTGGTGGGCAACCGAGCAAACCCCAATACCGCCGAACCCGCCATCGCAATGATGAGCGCGGGGCGCGTTGATCTGAAGCCTCTGCTGACCCATACCTTTCCTTTGTCGGATTTCGCCACGGCACTTGACATGTATGAGGGGCGCAAAGACGGTTCGATGAAGATCGCGATCAAGCCGAATTGAACGCCCTCCTGGCCCGCCCCCTTCAACAATTCGAAAGGCCCGAATATGACACAGCCCGCGGCGCAATCCGGCAAGGTCATCATCACCTGTGCGATCACCGGCGCGATCCACACACCATCGATGACACCCTATCTGCCGATCACACCTGATCAGATCACGTCCGAGGCGATTGCCGCTGCTGAGGCCGGTGCCGCCATCCTGCATTTGCACGCCAGAAATCCCGAAACTGGGCAGCCGGACCAGACACCAGAGGGGTTCGCCCCTTTCCTGCCGCGCATCAAGCAAGGCACCAATGCTGTGATCAACATCACCACCGGGGGCAGCCCCTATATGAGCGTTGATGAACGCGCGGCCCCCGCAGCACAATACCAGCCTGAGGTCGCGTCACTCAATATGGGGTCAATGAACTTCGGGCTTTACCCGATGCTGGACCGCTTCAAGGACTTCAAATTCGACTGGGAACGCGTGCATCTTGAACGCTCGCGCGATCTGGTTTTCCGCAACTCTTTTCAGGACATCGAATACGTGCTCAAGACATGTTACGGCAACGGCACCCGGTTCGAGTTTGAATGCTACGACACCTCGCACCTTTATAACCTCGCGCATTTCGCGGATCGTGGTCTGGTGAAGGCGCCGTTCTTTGTACAATCGGTCTTTGGCCTGTTGGGCGGGATCGGCGCGCATCCCGAAGACGTCATGCACATGAAACGAACTGCGGACCGCCTGTTTGGGTCCGACTATCGCTGGTCGGTTCTTGGGGCGGGCGCCAATCAGTTGCGGGTCGCGGCACAGGCTGCTGCATTGGGTGGCAACGTGCGCGTAGGGCTCGAAGACAGCATCTGGGCTGGCAAGGGTGAGCTTGCAACCTCCAACGCAGTGCAGGTCAAAAAAGTCCGCCAGATCATCGAAGGTCTGGGGCTTTCAGTTGCAACACCGGACGAAGCCCGCGAGATCCTCGCGCTTAAGGGCGGCGATCAGGTCGCGTTCTAGACAAGTGAAAAGCACGCTATCCCCTCAAGAAGCAGTAGCACTCATCCCTTCAGGGGCACGGATCATGATTGGGGGTTTCATGGGCGTCGGTACGCCAGAACGGCTGATTGATGCGCTGGTGGCGTCGGGCAAAACCGATCTGACACTGATCGCCAATGATACCGCCATGCCGGGCAAAGGGATCGGTAAACTGATCACTGCCCGCGCCCTAGCGCGCGTGATCACATCTCACATCGGGCTGAACCCCGAAACGCAGGGCCAGATGAACGCAGGCACGCTGAACGTGGAACTGGTCCCCCAAGGGACTTTGGTGGAATGCATCCGCGCCGCCGGTGTTGGTTTGGGTGCGGTGGTGACGCCCACGGGCATCGGAACACTTGTGGCAGAAGGGAAAAGAACACTGGAATTGGACGGCAAAGCCTATCTGGTCGAACTGCCCATCCATGCGGAATTCGCGCTGATCGCTGCGCGGCAAGCGGATTACGTGGGCAATCTTGAATACGAGCTAACCGCACAGAATTTCAACCCTATCATGGCGCTGGCCGGCGATACGGTGATAGCCGAACCCGCTGCGATCGTACCTGTGGGCATGATCCCTCCCGATGCGGTGCGGACACCAGCCACCCTTGTTGACCACTTGATCCGAAGGGCCCGTTGATGGACCCAAAAGAGATCATCGCGTGCAGGGTCGCGCAAGAGGTGCAACCGGGAACACTTGTCAATCTGGGGATTGGCCTGCCGAGCCTTGTGCCGACCTACGTGCCCGCAGATCGCGGTGTGTTCTTTCAATCCGAAAACGGTGTTATCGGCCTTGGCGCCCGACCACCCGAAGGGATGGAGGACCCCAACCTGACCGACGCAGGGGGCGGTTTTGTCACCGCCGTTCCCGGGGCCGCAGCGATTGACAGCGCGATGAGCTTTGGCCTGATCCGTGGCGGGCACATCGATTTGACGGTACTTGGGGCGTTACAGGTCGACGGTTTTGGCCATCTGGCCAACTGGATGATCCCGAGCAGTCTGATACCCGGTATGGGCGGGGCGATGGACCTTGCCACAGGGGCAAAGCGTGTGATCGTGGCGATGCAACATAGCTCGCACGGGCGCAGCAAGATCGTGGCGGAATGCGACTTGCCTCTGACCTCTGCGCGGCCCGTAGATTTGATTGTCACGGAACTGGCTGTTTTCGCCGTCCGCGATCGGAAGCTTTTGCTGATCGAATGCGCAGACGGTGTCAGCCTCGATCATGTGCGTGACCTGACGGATGCCTCTTTTGAGGCAGGCGCAGATTTGGCCTAAAGACCCTATTCAGCCGCGACCGCGTCCTGTTCTTGCAACGCCCACCAGACCCGCTCTGGCGTGAGCGGCAGGTCCTTGATGACCACGCCCGTGGCATCGGCAACAGCCGCCGCCAGTGCAGGTGCAGTACACAAGATTGCCCCTTCACTGACGCCTTTAGCGCCTTTGGGGCCGGGGCCATCACCATTTTCGATCATCCCGGTCATCATCTTTACCGGCATATCTTTGGTCGTGACGATCCGGTAGTCGATCGCCCCCAGATTGCGAATGCGGCCATCCTCATCCATCAGCACCTGTTCATACAGCGAATGACCAAGCCCCATGATCGCAGCACCCTCGTCCTGCATTTCAACCTGCAGCGGGTTAAGCGCCTTGCCCACATCACCAACGGTCACGTGATTATGGATCAAAATCTCACCGGTGGCGCGATCAACCTCTACCTCAAAGGCGGTGCAGTTAAACTCGAAAAATGCGGGCGAGCCACCCAGCGGATGGTCCTTGTCTGTCGGTTTGCGCATCCTGCCATTGCCAACCAGCTCCCCATTCCAGGCACCCAGATACTTCTGGACGAAGACGAAAACTGCCTCTGACCCAGATGGCAGGATGATTTGGCCATCAGCCACCTGAATGTCGTCCTGCGGAATGCCAAGCGTAACACTGGCCATTTCAATGACTTGGGTGTGGATATCCTCGCAGGCTCTGGTAATTGCGGTGCCCATAAACACCGTCGAGCGACTAGCCGAGGTTTGCAGATCAAAGGGCACAACCGCTGTATCGCCCATGATTACCTTCACCCGGTCATAAGGTGCCCCTAGCGCATCCGCGGCGATTTGCGCGAAAATCGTGCGCGCGCCCTGCCCCATATCAGAGGTGCCCGCAAAGACCAAAATACTGCCATCGGCAAGCAATCTGACAGTCGAATTCGACAAGCCTGTCGTCGCTCCGGCCTTGATCCCCACGGCAATACCGCGCCCGCGGCCCGGCTGTTTGGGCGTATTCCACCCCAAAAGGTCAGCCGCCTTTTGCACTGATTGCAGCCAATGCCCATCCGCCGGCACATCCCCGAGCACAATCTCGTCACCCTTGTCGGCGACGTTGCGCATACGGATCTGAAAGCCATCGACGCCAAGCCGCCGGGCGGCTTCATTGATCTGTCCTTCGACCGCCCAATTGACTTGCGGCGTCCCGAAGCCACGGAATGCGCAGCTTGGCGTCGTGTTCGACAGGATCGCGCGCGCCGCAATGCGCGCATTTGGGACCCGATACGGGCCACAGGCCAGATAATTGCCCTTGGTCGTCACCCGTTCGGCCACATCAGCATAGGCCCCGATCAGATAATTGCTGTCTATATCATGGAACAGGATATCACCCGCTTTCGAAAATCCGGATCGCACAGTCACTGTCGCCGCAGCACGGCGCACGGCCTGAAACGTTTCCTCAAGCGTCAACACAAGGCGACAGGGCCGCCCGATCCTGCGCGAGGCGTAAGCGACCAGTGGTTCATATTTCGGAATCTGCTTGCCACCAAAACCGCCTCCCGGATCGGGGGCCAGCACGCGTACCGCACTGAGTGGCAGATCAAACAACTGCGCCATGATCTTTTGCAACAGAAACGGATGCTGCACAGGGCTCCAGATCGTCATCGCGTCATCAGACGCATCGACGATAAAGCCATGCGGTTCGATTGCAAAATGCGTGACTATCGGAAAGGTATAGGTATTCTCGATCACCAGATCGGCGGCTACCGCATCAACGTCGCCCCACCCGAAATGCCGCTCTTTAAGGATATTCGTCTGGGCCATCGGATCGCTGGGGCGCATTGCGGGGTCCTGAACCGGATGCGCGTCCGGTGCCAAGGCTTGTTCCACGGTGCAGACAGCGGGCAACGCATGATAGTCAACCTCAACCAGACCCGCCGCATAGGCCGCGATGTCCTTTGTTTCTGCCACAACTAAAGCGACAGGCTCACCATGATAGCGTGTCTCATCCACTGCGATCACGGGCCGGTCCCGAAAGGTTGGGCCAAAGTGCGGCATTGGATGCGGCAGATCGGCCGCGGTGATCACATCGATCACGCCAGGAACAGCCATGGCCTTTGCGGTGTCGATCCTGTTGATCCGGGCCCGTCCTACGTCGAGCGACACCAACTTAAGATGCGCCATGCCCGCCAAATCAATATCTGCAAGGAATTCCTGTGTCCCCGCGACCCGTTCGACACCGCCCAACCGGCTGATATCTGCGCCTACGGCCTTTCCGGTCACCGGGGCCGTGGTCTCGCAATGAGGTTTTCCACCGCTTGCGTCCTTCATTGCGTCAAACATGCGGTTATACCCACCGCAGCGGCACAGGTTCCCGGACAAGGCTTCTCTAACCTCTGCCTCCCTCGCGTTTGGCAGGGCGCGGTGAAGCGCCTCTGCCGACATCACCATGCCGGGAATACAAAACCCGCATTGCACCGCACCGCATTTGAGAAAGCTGTGTTGGACCGTACTGAGCTGCCCCCCTGCTGAAAGATTCTCGACCGTTTCAACTGCGGTGCCGTCGCTTTCGGCGACAAGCAAGAGGCAGGCGTTGACCGATTGGCCATCGATGATCACCGTGCAGGCGCCGCATTCGCCGACGGCGCAACATTCCTTGGCACCCTTCAGCTTTAGATCGTCGCGCAGGAAATCCAGCAAGGATAGATACGGGCTGACTTGCCTTGTGATGGTCTGCCCGTTCACCGACAACTTGATGTCGATCTTGGTGCGTGACGTCTCAGACATATGCGC
>CAYGMX010000034.1:0-13530 GCA_964351055.1 uncultured Loktanella sp.
CCCTTGGTCTTGCGACACCGATGTCCATCATGACCGCCACAGGGCGCGGCGCGCAGGCGGGTGTGCTGATCAAGAATGCCGAGGCGCTTGAGCGGTTTGAAAAGGTTGACACGCTAATGGTCGACAAGACCGGAACCCTGACCGAAGGCAAACCGCGTCTTGTTGCGGTCCTACCAGAACCCGGTCACGACGAAGCCGAGGTGCTGCGACTTGCGGCCTCGCTTGAGCGTGGCTCGGAACACCCCTTGGCCGAAGCGATCGTGCGTGGCGCTGAAGAACGCGGCGTAGAGATGGTCAAGGCAGAGGATTTTGAAGCTGTCACCGGCAAAGGTGTCAAAGGCGTGGTGGATGGCAAGGCTGTGGCGCTTGGAAACCTTGCCCTGATCACCGACATGGGGCTGAAAGCGGATGCCTTGATCGAAAAGGCCAACGCCCGGCGCGACGAGGGCGAGACCGTAATGTTCGTGGTCTTGGGTGATGCGATTGCAGGGCTGGTCAGTGTGGCCGACCCGGTCAAGGAAACGACGCCGGCCGCCTTGAAGGCACTGCACGAGTTGGGGTTCCGGATTATCATGGCAACTGGCGACAATGAGCGCACAGCCAAAGCGGTCGCGGCCCGACTGGGGATCGATGAAATTCGCGCTGACGTTCTGCCAGAAGACAAAGCCCGCATCATCAAAGAGCTGCAGGCGGAGGGGCACAAGGTTGCGATGGCAGGTGACGGTGTGAACGATGCACCGGCGCTGGCGCAGGCCGATGTCGGGATCGCTATGGGGACAGGCGCAGATGTCGCGATTGAAAGTGCCGGGTTTACGTTGGTCAAAGGCAATCTTGACGGGATTGTGCGCGCCCGTCGCTTGTCACAAGCAGCGATGCGGAACATCCGCCAGAATCTGTTCTTTGCATTGATCTACAACGCTGCCGGGGTGCCGGTGGCGGCGGGTGTTCTGTTTCCATTCCTTGGGATTCTGATCAGCCCGATGTTTGCCGCGTTCGCGATGTCCGCGTCGTCGATCTCGGTCGTCCTGAATGCGCTGCGATTGCGCCGTCTGAAGTTCTAGGAAAGAGGAGCAAAGCAATGCAACGACTGGCGCAGAAAAGGATAAGATTGGCGCTCTGCACCGCCATTGCTCTGACCAGCCTTGCCGAGTTCGTCTACTTGCTGCTCTGGGCGATGGTCCTGTTCTCGGCCATCGTAGGCGGCTTGGTTTACGGTTGGTGGATCTATGGCCGAGGAGGAGGCGTCAGTCATGCTTCATGACCCTGCTCGAAAGGCCCGTTTGGGGCTGGTCCTGTCCGGTGGCGGGGCACGCGGTTTTGCCCATGTAGGCGCATTACGGGCGCTCAATCACCTTGGAATCTATCCGGATTTCATCGTCGGGGTGTCGATGGGAGCGGCCGTTGGCGCGACTTATGCACTTAACGACGAATGGTACGCTGCCCTGATCGACATGGATATCTCCGGATTTCCACCGCTGCCCGACTTTTCTGCCCCCGGCATGATCAACTACGTCAAGAACCTGAGGGTCGCGCAGAAAGTAATCTCGGGAATGTATTTTGGCTGGGGCGTGGGGCAACCAACCGCCGACTGGGGCCGAGCTGTTCTGTCCAAGCTTACCCTTAACAAACAGCTGGATGCGGGCCGCATACCAGTTTTTGCAACCGCGACTGATATTGTGAGCGGAGCGCGGGTCGTATTCGGATCAGGTTTGGCATCAGAGGCCCTCTATGCCAGTGCTGCGCTGGCCGGAATCCTGCCGCCCGCCGAAATTGACGGCCGCATTCTGGTCGATGGTGGCTATTGCGACCTGGCACCGGTTGATGTGGTGCGCGATGTCGGGGCGGATGTGGTCATCGTCGTCGATGCCGCAACGAACCTCATTCAGGAAAGGCCCGACAACGGGGTTCAGGCCATGATCCGAGCACTGGAAATTTGCCAAAACGAACATACGCATCTTCGTTTCAAATCTGCGGACCTTGTCGTGCGCCCGGTCATTGATCCGCCCGTAGGTGTTTTGGAATTCGCTCATAAGCGTCGATGCGCTGCAGCTGGCGTGCGCGCAGTTTTGCGCGCTCGTGCAGACATTCTAGCACTGATCCAGTGGCGTAAGTCAGAGCAACACAATCCCAGGATATCTGAGACCCAATCGTCACATTCGAAAGGAATAAATCATGACCATCACTAAAACACTCCCAATTGCGGTTCTAATTGCGGCACTCGCAGCGCCCTCCTTGGCTGAGAACCACAGCACCCCCATGGAGATGATGGCACCCGGCCTGATGATGCCCGAAATGAATGCCGAAGTAGGCCGCAGGTTATTTGCGTCAAAGGGCTGTGTCGTCTGTCATTCGATCAATGGGGTCGGCGGGACAGATGCACCGATGTTGGATGCAGAATTCATGGACACCCCGATGAACCCGTTTGAATTTGCCGCCCGCATGTGGCGCGGTGCCGAGGCAATGGTCGAGTTGCAGCGCGATGAGCTAGGCGATGTCATCGAATTGAATGGTGAAGAACTCGCAGCGATCATCGCTTTTGTTCACGATGCAGATGAACAGGCGAAGTTCACGGAACAAGATATCCCTGAAGAGATAGAAGGGATGATGGGCCACATGGAAGACGAGGGAGCCCATGGTGATGCCGAGGAAGCACATGACTAAGCCACGAAACGCTTTGTCGCGTTTCTGATTCGTTTAAGTCCTTTGACTTAGGATCCATCTGCAAAAAGGAGAAAGTAAATGTCTGGTTATGGAATGGGATTCGGCGGCTTGTGGATGCTCTTGGTTCTGGTCCTTGCCGTCTTGGCGATAGCTGCGTTGATCAAATATCTGCGCAAATAAACTAAAAGGAAAAACAATGAGCTATACGATTGATCGCGTCATCAAAGGCGCCATCTTGAATGACATCGACGGCCGGACCCGTAAGGCGCTTGCCGATGCCGGCTTTGGCGTGTTGACCGAGATTGACGTTAAAGCCACCATGAAAAAGAAGATCGACAAGGACATGCCGGGGTATCTTATCCTTGGTGCCTGCAATCCTGAAATGGCCTGGCAGGCGATTGGGATGGAGCCGAAAGTGGGCGCAATGCTGCCTTGCAATGTCATCCTGCGCGAGACAGCGGATGGGGTTGAGGTTTCAGCGGTCGATCCACAGGCGTCCATGGCCGGAATCGACAACGCCGATCTACAACAGGTCGCCGGGCAGGTGCGCGATATGCTGCGCGACGTGGTGGCGGCAATTTGAGTCATGCCACCACCCACGAATGCGTTCTGCATGGTGGTTCTGACGACATCGGAACGCGTTTGGCGCGGATGCTGCTGAAATACACAACCGCGATTGTCACTACGGTTTCCCGGCGTAGGTCGATCGCCTTAGTTCTTGGTAATACACCGGGGGAGTTTGATGTGCGATTGCAATGCGCGCGCGTAGTCCTTCGCGACTAACTGCATCGGCATTGCGGGTGCTGCTGTGAACTTAGGTTTCAGGATTGTCGATGTGCCCCCATCGCGTGCGGGGGCGAAGACGAACAGACACATTTTAAAGCGAAACCATGGACGAACATTACAGCACCGGGCTCTTGAAACAGCTTGAGACGTAACCGAGGGATCGCTGAGAGTCGCAAGTAGTTGCTCGATCCGCCCGAACGCGCAGTAAATACCGACTAAGAAAGCCCTGAATTACCGATGTTTGAATCCAGTCTGCGCAAGTACCATACAACAAACAGAGGGACAAAAATCCATTGAAGGATCGGAGTCATACCTGTGCCAATGATCGGTACTAACGGCATTGACCCGTCATAGGCCCAACGTCCAGTGATCACGGTGTGGACGTACTCCAAACCGGTGGTTAGCAGCAGCCCTACCGTAAAAAATGCGGCCGGCGCACGCATGCCTGGAAGGGTGAACCACCTGCGATTTCGGGCCAAGACGGCCGCAGTCCAGAACGCTGCGAGTGCAATTGCCAGGTCGCCCAACGTTGCCTTCAGACAAATGTATATCCCGGCAAAGTGGTTCACCTGACTCAAGCTTGAGAATAAGGGCGCCTGCAGTATCTCCCATGCAAAATGCCCTAAAAATGACAATACCAGAAGATCAACCTCGGGAGGCAGTCGGCGGGGATATATAGTTGGAAAGGACATCCACAGTCTCTTTTATATATTATATTCAAGGATCTACGCTGATTTCTTTCAGCTTTGGGCCGACAGCAGTGACAAGAACGTCGACCCGGGTGTTGCAAGCCCCGCCCGGAGCGATCTCAGAGCTTGATCTAAGTCAAGGCAAACAGGTTCAGACAACTATAGAAGGAGGACATGGAATCCGCAAAAATTGGTCGTATGCTAGGATCAAAGCTAACAATCTGGACAGCTCGGTTGCACGTGGTGACAGTCACCGCGGCGATATTGGCATTTCTCTTTTCTGCACTAGCGATAGACTCCAAGATTGACCACCGCAATCTTGCGGCGCAGTCCGCCAACGAATTGGTGATGGACGCAATGGTCGATGGCAACGCCTTGGAGCAAACGGCGCGGGACGCGAATTGTCACGTCGGACATAGCTGTGTCAGTGTGATTGTACCCATCAGCAACGTGGCGTCGGAACGCTTTGGGAGTTCTCCGGAAAGCCCGACAGATCCACACTTCAAGTCCCACGAAGTAAGGTACCTGCTCTTTCATCCGCCACGACGCCTTTCACGGGTCTGACTGCCAGCATCGGTTGCCGATGCTGCACAATACCATGTGAAAGGAGTAAAAAATGTTTGCTGAACAAAACAACCATGCAACAGAGGTCTCGCGCCGGGACGTTGAGGCAAAACTCGTTGAATTCCGCTATCGGTTCCTCGGATTTCTTCGTCGGCGACTGAGCAAGCCACACGATGCCGAGGATGTCTTTCAAGACTTCTGCGTCAAGGTGCTGCGCCACTATTCACAGATACAGAGTCACGAACGCCTCGATGCTTGGCTGGGCATCACTTTGAAGCACGCTTTGACCGATCACTACCGTCGGCAAGCGACCCGAAATCGCGGTGCGGAAGCCTATGCCATTGAGACGAAAGTGTTCCAGCAAGAGGTCACAAACATTGATGAACCCGCCTGCACGTGCGTCGTTGCGGCGATGAAGATGTTAACACCTTCTCAAGCCAAATTGCTGACACGGATTGATTTAAAAGATGAGCCGCGCAAGTCGGTCGCCGCTGATCTTGGGGTCAGCTTGAACTCTTTGGGGGTTCGAATTCATCGTTCCAGAACCGCGTTGAAAGCAAAAATAGCGGAGTTCTGCCCGGTTTGTGGGGATGGCGACTTCATGATTTGTGACTGCGACCATTCTCGTGACAAGCGACCATTGTCGACTGTTCGCCAGTCGAAAATGGCGGCGACGGTGTAATGGCCACGCCGGTAGCACGTCTTCTGATCTGGAAGGTTGGAAAAAATGGGAAGTGCCAGCGACAGATCAGAGTCAAAGTCCCCTGAAAACGCCGCCGGGAAATCGGCGGAACTCAATTTGTGCTGTCACCATGCGCAACAAATCGATGCCCGCCAAGGAATGAGGTTGTGAAACGTCCGACTGGCTCTGATACGGCAAGTGACCCTGAACTCGACGCGTTGATATGCGATTGTATCGACATGTTCCTGTCCACGCTTCCGCCTGAACAGGCCGAGATTGTTCAACGCGTCGATGTCGACGGAGGACAGCCGGAGGATGTCGCACACAGCTTGGGGCTCAGCGTGAGCACGATGGCTGATCAACTTGGATGTGGACGTCAGGCTCTGAAGGAGCGGTTCGCAGAGATGTCCCGGATCTGTCCAGAACATGGTTTGGCAGGATGTGATTGCGTTCTGGCGAACCGGCCAAATCCCTGAAGGTATCTGTGCCTGCGTAATGTCGGGACGCCTCGGGCGTCTATATCTTACATGAGGCACTTACTGATGGAGAAAACGAAAATGCCGTCAAGTATCAACCCGCTCAGGGCAACGCCTGATCAAGGGTCAAAAGGCTGCTGTTGCGGACCCTCTTCCAAGAAGCAAGAGGCCAGTGCGGCAGAACCTGTCAGTCGCGACGCGTCTGTCGCAACCAGTGTTGAAAGTGACAATGCCATGGACACCCAGATCGGCGGGCGCTGTGGCGCCTGCTGATCCGTCACATCCCGGCGCATGTCGCCGGTTTTCATCCTATGAGGAGAAACAAAAATGACACTCATCCTATTCGTCCTTGCATCCGGCCTGCTGTTCATAATTGCGGCCTGCATGCACCAACGGCGCTTCGAAATCGTCGCGTTGACAGTTGCTGAAAGCGGTGTCCGCAATTCACCAGGCACCCCAGAAGGAATTTCCCGATGTTCAAACTAAATATCGCCGCAACAGCTGCGCTGTTGCTTTCAACTGCAATCGCAGCAGCGGAGCCTGTCGTTTTTGTGCCCGAAGGCAGCGCCAATACCGTGCTCATGGTCAATGCGGAAACAGGTGAAACGGTGCAGACGATCACGGGACTTGAAGCGGTGCATGGGCTGTCGGGCGCGCCGGGTGTGCCGTTTTTGGTCGCGGGCAGCTATGCCGAAACCGATCGGGCGGCGATTGTGGAACTGACCCAACCCGAAGGTGTTTCGGAGGATGAGCATGTCGCGCATCATTCAACTGCCGTGGATGAACCGATCGGGCCCTCGGATGCTGGCATCAGCATTGTCAGCATTTTGGATGCGACGTCAGGTGAGATCATGCGGCGGATCGAAGTCCCCGGTGCCGTGCATCACACCGCGGTTTCCCCCGACGGGCGCTATGCTGTCGCGACCCACCCCACGGGCGATGGGATATCGGTGATTGACCTTACCAGTTTTACGCTGACGGCGTATATTCCGACCGGCAGCATGCCAAATTACGCGGCCTTCGGGTCCGATCCTGATGTTGTCTATGTGTCGAACACAGGCAACGGAACGATCAGCGAAGTTGACCTCGGACGAGGGATTGTGCGACGCAATATGGTCGTCGGCACAGGGCCGGAACATATCGTCATCGACCCCGCCACAGCGGTGCTCTATGCGGCGGACGCAGACGCTGGCGACGTGATCGAACTGTCGCTATCCGACGGAACTGTCTTGCGGAGCTTTGCCGTTGGTGGCGAGTTGCACGCGATAGATCTATCGGATGATCGCGCAACGCTTTTTGTTGCCGGTCGTGGTGAAGACATGATCGCGGCCATCACCCTTGCCGACGGCGAAATACGATATGCAGACCTATCCCCGGAACCTTACCATTTGACGAATATACCGGGCACCGGCACGCTTTTTGTTTCGTCACGTGCCGAGCCAACGATCTGGATTATCGATCAGGCGACGATGACGGCCCGAGGAGAATTCCAGATCGAAGGTGAGGGACACCAAATGGTGGCACTGCCCTGACCCGGTTCCCCGACATTAAAAGAGAGAGATGCCATTGAAACATGCACATGATGGCGAAACCCTGAAAAAGGGCTCGATCAGTTTGGCCGGTGCCGTCGGGATGGGGACCGGCGTGATGATCGGCGCGGGCATTTTCGCGCTGACGGGACAAATTGCGCAATTGGCCGGCCCATATTTTGCCCTGTCTTTCGTACTTGGTGCCATCGTAACTTCTTTCAGCGCGTACAGTTACATCAAGATGTCGAATGCCTGGCCGTCCTCCGGCGGGATCGCAATGATCTTGCAAAAGGCTTACGGTCCCGGCGCCATCGCCGCAGCGGCTGCATTGTTGATGACGCTGTCCATGGTCATTTCGGAAAGCCTCGTGGCGCGGACGTTTGCAACCTATGTTTTGCGACCTTTTGACATCACAGGCGGTCCACTGGTGCCGATATTGGCGGTCAGCGTCATCCTGTTTGCGTTTCTGGTAAATATTTCGGGCAATCGGTCTGTCGGGCTGTTGTCGATCATCATGGCTGTCATCAAGATCGGAGGCATTGCGCTCTTTGGGATTGTTGCCCTTTGGTCGGGCGGATTTGAGTTTGCGGCTGCAAGCAGCGCGGTCGGCGGCTTTAGTTTAACCGGGTTTATTGCGTCTGTCGCCCTGTCGATCCTCGCCTTTAAGGGCTTCACGACGATTACCAACAGTGGTGCAGAAATCACCGACCCACACCGCAATGTGGGACGCACTATCATGATCTCGATCGCCATTTGTGCGGTTGTGTATCTGCTGGTCGCATTCGCGGTTAGGTCCAATCTGTCGATTGAAGAAATAGTTGCAGCCAAGGATTATGCGCTCGCCGAGGCCGCATCCCCGGCGTTGGGTCCATCTGGCTTTTATTTCACGGTTGTTTTGGCGGCCGTTGCCACTGTGTCAGGTGTGTTGGCGAGCGTATTCGCGGTGTCGCGCATGCTGGCGATGCTGACGGATATGAAAATGATACCTCATAGCCATTTCGGGATGTCCGGCCCGATCCGCAGCCACACCCTGGTCTACACGGTTGTTCTGGCCTCGACGCTTGCAGTGTTCTTTGACCTTAGCCGGATCGCGTCACTTGGGGCGTTTTTCTACTTGATCATGGACATGTTGGTGCACTGGGGGGTGTTTCGGCATCTGCGCCACGAGATCGGGGCAAATGGGGCAGTGTTGCTCTGCGCAATTGCGTTTGACGGATTTGTTCTGTCGGCTTTCACAATAATGAAATTGGGATCTGACCCTATGATCGTACTCTACGCAGCGGTCGCGATTTCAGCCGTGTTTATCTACGAACGGATTTACTTAAAGCGCTGGACTGCGCCGCAGACTGCTTCCGGACATTGACGCGCATAGGTGAGGAAAATTGACACTATGCGCATGAGGCGACTTTCGAACTAGGCCTCCCTGACGCTGAATCTACCGAATAGAATGTGCCACCTCGCCTAGGGCTTAAAGGACAATGAATTGATGAATTATTGAAAATTCTGACAACTGCAAAGATCATCTTCGCGATGTTTCTATGGGCGATTTGTTATCCATTGATAACGATTGGCATTGCCTATGCCCCGCATCTTACGTTTGCGGCGATGAGGGCGGTGATGGCAGGGATAATCCTGTTGGGGCTCGCGCTGGCTCTCGGCCGCCCTCTTCCACGTGGCGGGAAAATCTGGATGACCCTCGCTGTTATCGGTTTTGGGGCGACCAGCCTGGGGTATTTTGGGATGTTCCACGCGGCGGAATTTGTATCGCCGGGGATTGCCACCGTTATCGGAAATACCCAGCCCTTGTTGGCTGCGGGCCTCGCAGGTGTCGTCTTGGGTGAACGCCTTACGGTCTGGGGCAAATTGGGTCTTGTCCTAGGGTTTCTGGGCATCGTCGTCATTGCTGCCCCGCGCTTGTTTGCGGGTGGCCAGGAGAGTTATTTGACCGGCATTGCGTATATTGTTCTGGCGGCACTTGGGATCACAGTCAGCAATGTAATGCTCAAGCGGATTGCGGATACGGTCGATCCGCTGATGGCCATCGGTGTGCAGTTGCTGATCGGCAGTATCCCACTGGCGGTTATTGCCGCCATGACCGAAGACGTCACCCTAATCCAATGGTCGCCCGGTTTCCTGTTCGCACTGGTTGGGTTGGCAGTGTTTGGCTCCGCGCTGGTATACGTGATCTGGATGTCGGTTCTTGTCGAAGTTCCGCTGAGCAAGGCCAATGCGTTCAGCTTTCTTGTGCCGGTATTCGGGTTGACAATGGGCCTGCTCTACTATCGCGAATCTCTGGGCTGGCCGGAATTGATTGGCTCTACCCTTGCCCTTGCCGGTGTCATGATCGTCACCCAAAAGGGCATTGCGCAGCCCGCACTTGTCGGCGTTGCAGCGTGATGCGTGACATGTTGCTCACCGGCGTGTCGACCGAAGGCCCTGACTTTCAGCAACGCGGCGCTGGCAGAGTTCAGGTGTCTCAGCGCAGTCGTATGCACCACAACTGTTATAACCGATATGCGCACAGGAGGGCGGTGTAAGATGGGCGCGGATACTCGGATGGCGGGCCACCACAAGTCGTTCGCCCTTGTTTTCAGCGGTGGCGGCGCAAGAGGTCTTTCGCATGTAGGTGTTCTTAAAGCCCTGAACAGCTCGGGTTATTTTCCCAGTGCAATTGTCGGAGTGTCAATGGGAGCGGTCGTCAGCGCAACCTATGCGCTGAACCCGAACTGGTACCGGGATCTTGTTGAAATGGATACCAGCGGGTTCCCGTCAACGCCGAACTTTCAAGGCCAGCGACTTGCTGAAAGAGTGAGAGGCCTCACCATTGCGCTGCTTGCTGCGCGCGACATGTATTTTGGCTGGGGCGCCGGAGCGCGCACCGAAAGCTGGGGGCGGGGCGTTCTTTCCGCCCTGACCAAAGGCAAGAACCTGGAGGATGGTCGCATCCCTGTCTTTGTCTGCGCGACGGATGTGCTGTCGGGTGAACGGGTAGTACACAGCCAAGGGTCAGCTGCCGACTACGTCTATGCCAGTGCCGCCCTTGCAGGTATCCTGCCGCCGCTGATCGATGGTCCGCATGTTCTTATGGACGGTGCCTATGCGGACATCGCCCCAATCGATGTGGCGCGGAGCACCGGTGTCGATGTGGTGATCGCTGTCGATCCAAGCCAACCCGAAACCGCGGTCGCGCCGCGCAATGGGGTGCAGGCGATGCTGAGATCCATCGAGATATGTCAGAACGAACATGCCAGGCTGCGGTTCGGTCAGGCCGATCTGGTCATTAGGCCAAAGTTTCTAAACACGATAGGAACATTGGAATTCCGCTACAAGCGGCAGTGCATTGCGTCAGGTGCTATGGCAGTGCGCCGGTCTGGCGATCAGATAAGAACGTTGCTCAGTCGAGGCGCATAAGCAAGCAGGGTCCTTCCCAAGGTTAGAGATGCCCGCGGTGTTCTGACTAGGCTGCGTGCAAAATCCAACCAGAACTCTTTGCGCAGCGCCGTTGGGCACGTCCAATGCGGCCCGTCGTGGCCAACCTCATAGCTTGACCCGTTTCAAGAGTTGCGCGTTGATCGCCACCACGACCGTACTTGCCGACATCAGGATAGCGCCCACAGCGGGCGTCAGCAGAATGCCCCATGGTGCAAGCACGCCCGCAGCAAGCGGGATGGCAAAGATGTTGTAGCCTGCGGCCAGCCAGAGGTTCTGTTTCATCTTGCGATATGTGACCCGGCTCAGCGTGATGATGCGGGGGATGTCGCGGGGATCCGAACGCACCAGCACGATATGCCCGGCTTCGACGGCCACGTCTGCCCCTGCGCCGATCGCAATCCCGATGTCGGCGGTGGCAAGGGCGGGGGCATCGTTGACCCCGTCACCAATCATGGCCACCTTTTTGCCTTGCGCCTGCAGTTCGCGAACCTTGGATGCCTTGTCATCGGGAAGCACTTCGGCAAATACGGTATCGATTCCAAGTTCCTTGGCGACCGCATCGGCCACCGCCTGCGCGTCACCCGTCAGCATCGCGACCTCAATGCCCCGTTCGTGCAGCGCCGCGATGGCTTCGCGGCTTTCCTCGCGGATCGCATCCGCCACGGCATAGACGGCCAAGGCTTTGCCGGCCTGAACGAGGTAGATCGCCGCCTGTCCATTGTCGGCTGCGGCTTGGGATGCCGCCTGAAGTGCGGGGGGAACATCGACGTTTTCCGACTTGAGCAGCGCGGGGCCGCCCATGTGATACTCGACACCGTCAATCGTGGCTGCAACGCCCTTGCCGGTGATCGCGCGGAATCCGTCGGCCGATGGGACCGCGATACCTTTGTCTTCCGCCGTCTTCACGATCCCCCGCGCGATGGGATGCTGGGATTCAGCTTCAATGCCAGATGCGATACGAAGGGCCTCGTCCTCGTCTAGGCCATCCGCCACCGAACTGGCGACGATCCGGAACTCGCCCAGCGTCAATGTTCCGGTCTTGTCGAAGACCACCGTATCGAGATTGCGGGCCTCCTCGAGCCCGCGGCGGTCCCGCACCAGAAGGCCGTTGCGCGCCCCCAAAGTCGTTGAGATGGCCACCACCAGCGGCACCGCCAACCCCAGGGCATGCGGACAGGCGATCACCAGAACCGTTACCATCCGCACCACGGCAAAATCCAGCTCGGCCCCTAGCAATTGCCACGCCGCGAAAGTTACCACCGCCGCGCCAATCGCGACAACGGTAAGAAGCCGGGCTGCACGGTCTGCCAGATGCTGAGATCTGGATTTTGAGGTCTGCGCATCGGCCACCAGCCGCATGATGCCGGACAGCTTGGTCTTGTCGCCGGTTCCGGTAACCTCAACGCGCAAGGACCCCTCTCCGTTGATCGTTGCGGCGATCACTTCGTCGCCTTCGCCTTTTTTCACGGGTCGGGATTCACCAGTGATCATCGCCTCGTCAATGTCGCTGGTGCCTTTGCGCACCACACCATCTGCGGGAACGCTTTCACCCGGGCGCACCAGCAGCAGGTCGCCATTGCGCAAGGCACTTATGTCGACCGTTTCCTCGCCCGTATCGGTGATCCGCGTCGCCGTGTCCGGTAAAAGCTTCGCCAGTTCCTTCAAAGCACCCTGAGCCTGATTGATGGACCGCATCTCGATCCAGTGGCCGAGCAGCATGATCGTGACCAGCGATGCCAACTCCCACCACAGGGGCATCGAGTCGATCAGCCCAAGCTGAACCACCCATGAGAATACGAAGGCGACCGTGATGGCGAGCGAGATGAGCGTCATCATCCCCGGCAGCCGATCTCTCAGCTCGCGCCACGCACCTTGCAGGAAAACCAGGCCGCCGTAGAGGAAGACGACAGTAGAGAGCACAGGTGCCATCCAATCCGATCCTGGGAACGCAGGAGCCTGGTAGCCAAGCAAGTCCTGAATGGCGGCCGACCAGATGACAACTGGAACGGTGACCGCGAGCGACAGCCAGAACCGGTCCCGGAACTTCTCGGGAGAATGGCCCTGATGTTTGTCATGGCTGTCATGGCTGTCGTGGCCTGCATGGTTGGATGAAGGTTCTGGCGTGTCGGTCTGACTGCCAGATGAGGACTTCGCCGCGTCCGACACCGTGTGGTCGTGTTGTTTATGTTCTGCATGGGCGTCATGCGTGGCAGCTGGAATCTCGGCCTTTGGTTTCGGCGTGGCAGAGACGATGGCCGCTGCTGGTTCGCTTTCGTCTACGTGGTTTTCATGATGCTTGGAGGCCGCTACCTCAGGAGGTGCATCCTCAGCGGTTCTGTTGGATTGCAGTCCAAGTTCATGCACAGTCGATTTGATATCAGAAACGGCAACGCGGGTTTCGTCATAGCGGACCGTCGCGTTCTCCGCGGCGAAATTCACCGTAACGCTTTCAACGCCGGGAACCTCGCCGATCCGACTCTCTACTTCGTCGAGGCTCCATACCGACAACATGTCATCGACTTTGATCACGCTTGTTTTCATCATCCGTTCCTTTGGAAATCTTCTAACCGGGGCGTCAGGTCTTCTTGTCTGGAGTCGATAGTGGTTCGGGACGCAGTGCCGCCATCCGAGGCCCAATCTTTCGGCTCTTACGGCAAATGATAGCCCAGGCTTTCGATGCTGGCACCTGATCGTTGGCGTTGCTTTTGTTA
>CAYGMX010000035.1:0-13521 GCA_964351055.1 uncultured Loktanella sp.
GCTATGATACGCTTGATACAAGCTTCCTGTCGTTTCTTGAACTCGTCATCAAACGGTGCGCGGACGCGGGAACGCCTCTGTCATTCTGCGGCGAGGATGCAGGCCGTCCGGTAGAGGCACTTTGTTTCGCGGCACTGGGCCTGCGCACCTTGTCGATGCGCCCCGCCTCTGTCGGTCCGGTCAAGCATGTGCTGCGGCGCGTCAATCTTGATGAGGTGAAGGGGATTATGGACAAGGCAATGGCCAACGGCGAGCAGTCCGTGCGCCGCGCTGTTTCGGACTGGCTTGTCTATCAGGTCTAGGACGGCAGCTTGCCAGCGGCCAAAGCCGCATGAAAAGCGTCCGTGACAGCCGTTTCACCATAGGTACGCGCCAGTTTGCGCAGACCGAAATGCACATGGGCCATGGAAACGTAGTAGTCGATGAAGGCATAATTCGTTCCCGCACCTGCAGCAGCACCCAGTACAGGAACCGCTTGTGTCGCGAGTTTCTGTGACAGGATCGCGGCAAACTTGGGCGCAACCCTGCTGATCAGAGCATTAACCGCCGCACCGGAAATACTCAGCCGCGCGCCGATAAACGCCGTGTCGACCCCGTCATCCGCCCCTCCTGGACCGCCGGCGCCGAAAACGGCCAACCAATCCAGCCGCGGCTGCGGGGCGACAGGGTCTTCCCCGTAAGCAACGGCAACGTGGTGGACCGCCCGAAAAATCACGGTCGTCGCAAAAGGCAATTCCGCGATGGCCGTCGGCAAACCGCCAAAGCCGCCCACGGCACCCGAAAGCGCACCCATCATCTTGTGAATCCGGTCAGAGCCAAAGTCCTGCCCCCTGCCCGATCGTGACTTGCTGGCTAGATCATAGCTTTGGCGCAAGGCCAAGCGCACGACCTCGTCAATCCTTGTCTTGGCTCCGGGCGGTAACATCTTCAGCCCGTCCTCGACCTGCCCACCCACAAAATTTACGGCTGTCATCAACAGGCCGTTGGCCTTGCGTTGGCGCATGGCCAATGCAGCGATCTCTGCGCGGGCCGCATCTGTCAGCGGCGCGGGCGGGTTCGCGGGGTTGATCTCTTTCATGATGATGATGTCCGGATCGTGCATGATAGGCAGATGGGGGCGAAGGCTTGCAGTTTCAATCGCGCGCGGCCGACACGACCCCGCGGACATGATCCCAAGCGCCTTCCACCAAAGCGATCCCCAGCACGCGGTCGGGATTGGTGGGGGGTGGCATTTCAACGTGGTCCAGCTTTGAAAAACCGAAACGCCCGTAATATGGGGCATCGCCAACCAGCATGATGCGCGTCCAGCCGCCTGCCCGCGCCTCGTTCAGGCAGGCCTGCATCAACATGGCGGCCACGCCTTCGCCTTGCCGCGTCGGATGCACCGCGATCGGGCCCAGAAGCACAGCAATTTCATCGCCAATGCGCACCGGCCAATTGCGGACGGCACCGGCCAATGTCCCGTCCGCATCGCGCGCCGTCAGACAGAGCGGCGCAATCGGATCGACACCGTCACGCAACCGGTATGATGACAAGGCTGACCGGCCCGGCGCAAAGCACAAGTCATACAAGGTCTCGACCTCCCACCAATCCGCTGCCGTTTCCGGGGCCAGTGTCATTGCTATCTGCTGCATGTCTCTTTCGTCTGGCCAATGTCGCCTCTGCACGCTACCCCTTGGAAAAGCAAACGAAAAGGCTGCAAAATGTTCTATGAGCCCAAAGATGGCCACGGCCTGCCGCACAATCCTTTCAATGCGGTCGTTACCCCACGCCCGATTGGCTGGATCGCAACGCGTGGCACTGACGGGCGTGACAATCTTGCTCCCTATTCGTTCTTTAATGCTGTGGCCTATGTGCCGCCGCAGGTGATGTTTGCGTCGACCAGCGCGAAACCTGACCGGGACGGAACCAAGGATTCCGTAGCTAATATTCGGGACACTGGTGTCTTTTCGGTCAGCATTGTCGAATACAGCGCCCGCGATGTGATGAACCAGACGTCGGGTCCGTGGGAACGGGAAACCGACGAATTCGCCCTTGCCCGGATCAGGAAAGGCGAATGCCAAACGATCAATTGTCCGCGTGTTGCCGATAGCCCCGCAACACTAGAGTGCACATTAACCCAGATCGTCCAACTGCCAGGAGAAGCGAATTTCGCAGTCTTTGGCGAGGTGACAGGTATCCATCTGCGCGACGACTGCCTTGTGGACGGCAAATTCGATGTCACCAAGTTCAATCCGCTGACGCGGCTTGGCTATCGGGATTACTCGGTGATCCGTGACGTCTTCAGCCTAGATCGCCCGGGCGACTAGCACTGCGGTATAGACGCAGTACAATCCCACCAGAAACAGCCCACTGGGGCGAGTGAGTTTGCCGAAAACCACCATCAATGCCAGCGGAGCGACAGCGGCTGCAACAAAGACCCAAAGCGTTAGACCCAGTATTTCCGCAGGAACAGCTAGCGGCTGCACCAAGGCCACGATGCCCAGAATGCCCAGCACATTGAAGATATTCGACCCGATGATATTGCCGACCGCCAAAGCGCCCTGCCCTTTGCGCGCAGCCAGCACCGAGGTCACCAATTCCGGTAGCGATGTACCCACGGCAACAATCGTCAGTCCGATCACGGCATCAGAGATCGCAAATGAGCGGGCAATCGCGCTGGCCCCATCCACCAGCCATTGCGCCCCGAAGACAACGCCAACGAGGCCTGCGAGGAAATACCCCACACCAACCACTGTAGAGCCGGGCGGCGTATCCGATAGATCCGGCTCCTGTTGTGAATAGCGCAGGGTCAAAAGAAGGTAAGCCCCGAACAAGGCAACGCAGACCAGTCCGGCACCGCGACCGATTGTGCCCGAAAAGGCCAGAACGACGAATAGCAGGGTTACTCCGAGCATGATCCATCCGTCCCTGCCCATCACGGCAGTAGCGGCAAATGGGACAATCACAGCAGACAGGCCGAGGATCAGTAGAATGTTCGCAATATTGCTTCCCACCACATTGCCAACCGCAATCCCTGGACTGTCCTGCCATGCGGCGATCAGGCTGGTCATGAGTTCAGGCATGGATGTACCAAAGCCCACCAGCGTCAGCCCGATCACAAGTGGTGAAAGCCCGGCCCTGCGGGCGATACCGACCGCACCGCGTACCAAGAATTCCCCACCCAAGAGCAAGGCAACAAGACCAACTGCAATCAGCAGAACGTCGAAAATCATAGGGAACAACCCGTCAGCCAGCTAAGCAAGATCGCAGTCCCGTCGGCCAAACGGTCTAAATCCGGAAATGGTGTGTGCATGGTACGTTTACAAGGGCCTAATGTCCGCCGATGATCCCTGTTCTGACACTGTAATCGACGGCCAGAGCATAGTCTGGATCGTCGTCACTATCGACGACAAGGTGCCCCGCCCTTGACAGCAACCTGTGACAGTCGCGGCTCAGATGGCGCAGCTGTATCCGCTTGCCTGCATCCTCGTATTTCAAGGCAATCGCTTCGATTGCCTGCAGCGCGGACTGGTCAACAACGCGGCTTTCGTTGAAATCAATGATGACCAGTGACGGGTCGTCTTCAATCTGGAAAAGCTCTGAAAAACCCTCTGCAGAGCCAAAGAAAAGCGGGCCCTGCACCTGATAGACCTTGGCACCCTCAGGGGTGGTATAGGTACGGGCGTGGATGCGTGACGCATTGTTCCATGCATAGGCCAGAGCCGACACAATCACCCCCACAACCACGGCTGTCGCAAGGTCCGTGGCCACAGTGACAATGGTGACAAGAATGGTCACAAACGCATCGGTCCGCGGCACTTTGCGCAAGATCCGCAAGGAGTTCCAAGCAAAGGTCCCGATCACCACCATGAACATCACGCCCACCAGCGCGGCCAGCGGAATCTGTTCGATCAAACCACTGGCAAAAAGGATAAAGGCCAGCAAGAAGAGTGCCGCAGCGATCCCCGCCAAACGGGTCCGTCCGCCGGATTTCACGTTGATCATCGACTGGCCGATCATGGCGCAGCCGCCCATGCCGCCAAAGAAACCGGTGACCGTGTTGGCAGCCCCTTGGGCGATACACTCCTGACTGGCGCCGCCGCGCTTGCCTGTCATCTCGCCCACAAGGTTCAGGGTCAGCAAGCTTTCGATCAGGCCGATCGCGGCAAGGATCAAGGCAAATGGCAAGATGATCTGGAATGTCTCCCATGTCAGCGGGACCATCGGCAGATGGAAGGACGGCAGCCCCCCCTCGATACTGGCCAGATCACCGACAAGCGGCACATCGAGCCCAAAGCCAATCACGATCGCCGCGACAATCCCGATTCCCGCCAAGGGTGCGGGAACAACGCTGGTTATCCTCGGCATGATCCAGATGATCACCATCGTCAGCGCAACGAGCGCCAACATCAGATAAAGAGGCGCACCGGAAAGCCATTCCCCGTTCGCCATGCCGTGCCCGGCACTTTCAGCAGTGCCCGGCACCTGAAACTGACCCAGTTGCGCCAGAAAAATGACAATCGCCAAGCCGTTCACAAAGCCCAGCATGACAGGATGCGGGACAAGCCGGATGAATTTCCCCCACCGCATGACACCTACAAAGATCTGGATCAATCCCATGAGCACAACTGTGGCAAACAGATATTCGACACCGTGGATCGCCACCAGACTGACCATCACAACCGCGAGCGCACCGGTTGCGCCGGAAATCATCCCCGGACGCCCCCCAAAAACCGCCGTAATCAGGCCAACAATGAAAGCGGCATATAGTCCAACCAAGGGTTCAACCCCTGCAACAAAGGCAAAGGCGACCGCCTCTGGCACCAAGGCGAGGGCAACAGTCAGGCCCGACAGCACCTCGACCCGCAACTGGCCGGGGGTCAGAGGGGCGTCAGGGTCGCGAAGCGAAAGATTGTCAGCGAAACTCGCCAAGAGTGCGCGGGCCATAAAAAGTCCTGTCAAAGGGGATTGTTTGCGCCCCCCTAACGAAGGCTGCGGGGAATGTCACCCCTTCAGCCCAACCGATTTATCGCTGTTGCTGCATTGGCACTGCACAAAGCCTTCACTTTCCGCAAAATCCGTTTCAGGATCAGGGACAGAGCAGACGATCAAATGGCGAACAGGACAACGCATGCAGACAAAACTCGGGATCATCGGCGGGTCCGGCATTTACGATATGGACGGGTTGGAAAACGCAGCGTGGGTCACGATCCAAAGCCCTTGGGGAACGCCCTCGGATGCGATCCTGACGGGGCGTTTGCAAGGGGTCGAAATGGCCTTTCTCCCGCGTCACGGGCGCGGGCATGTGCACTCGCCCTCTACAGTTCCTTACCGCGCGAATGTCGACGCACTCAAACGGCTTGGCGTCACCGACATCATCAGTGTGAGCGCCTGTGGGTCCTTTCAGGAGAACCTTGCACCCGGTGATTTCGTCATTGTCGATCAGTTCATCGACAGGACTTTTGCACGCGAAAAGTCCTTTTTCGGGACAGGCTGTGTCGCCCACGTCAGTGTGGCCCATCCAACCTGCGACAGGCTGTCAGATGCCTGCGAAACCGCAGGGCGCGCCGCGGGCATCACCATCCATCGCGGCGGGACCTATCTGGCGATGGAAGGTCCACAGTTCTCATCCATGGCCGAAAGTAAAATGTACCGCGGGTGGGGCTGCGACGTGATTGGCATGACCAACATGCCCGAAGCGAAGCTCGCCCGCGAGGCCGAAATCTGCTATGCCTCAGTCGCCATGATCACCGATTATGACAGTTGGCACCCCGATCACGGGGCGGTGGATATCACCCAGATCATCGCCACGCTGCAAGGCAACGGCAGCAAGGCCCGCGACCTGATCGCAAGGCTGCCCGCCTTGCTTGGTCCCGACCGCGCGCCCTGCCCGCATGGCTGCGACCGCGCGCTCGAATACGCCATCATGACCGCGCCCGACAAACGCGACCCCGCCCTTCTTGCCAAACTTGACGCCATTGCTGGCCGTATCCTCAAGAAAGCCAATTCATGAAAACTGTCCAAGACTATATCCGCACGATCCCCGATTTCCCGCATGAGGGGATCATGTTCCGTGATGTCACCACGCTCTTTAGCGATGCGCGCGGGTTCCGCATTGCCATCGACCAGTTGCTGCACCCCTATGCCGGCCAACCCATCGACAAGGTGGTGGGGCTGGAAGCGCGGGGGTTTATCCTTGGCGGGGCCATCGCGCACCAGCTTTCGCTTGGCTTTGTCCCGATCCGCAAGAAGGGCAAATTGCCGGGCAAGACGATCGAACAGGATTATACCCTTGAATATGGCAAGGCCACGATGGAGATCCACGACGACGCGCTGCAGCCCGGTGAAAAGGTGCTGCTGGTCGATGATTTGCTCGCGACCGGCGGCACGGCAGAAGCAGGGATCAAACTGATCGAACGGATGGGCGCAGAAGTCATCGGCTGCGCCTTTGTCATCGACCTGCCCGAATTGGGAGGACGCAAGAAACTCGAAGCACTCGGCATGGCCGTGCATACCCTGTGTGCCTTCGAGGGCGCCTAACCCTCTTCTTCTTTTGAGCCCAAATATCCCCGCCGGAGGCATCAGCCCGCGCAGCGGGGTGATCATTTCTGCCGCAACACCGCACCCGGATTCATGATCCCCAAAGGATCAAGCGCATCCTTGATCGCCCGCAGCATGGCCAGTTTCGCGGGATCGCCATAGGTCTCAAGGTCCTTGACCTTCAATCGCCCGATCCCGTGTTCGGCACTGACCGACCCTTCCAGCGCGTGGACCAGATCATGCACCACCCGCTTCACTTCAGGGCGTTCCGCCTCGTAATCCGCACGGTTCCTGCCCGGCATCGGGAAAACGTTGTAATGCAGGTTCCCGTCACCCAGATGCCCGAAACAATTGATGCGGAACGCGCCGACCTGCGCCAAAGCCTGCCCCGCGCGGTCGATAAAGGCAGGGACCGCACTGAGCGGAACAGAAATGTCATGCGAACTGACCGATCCGATCCGGCGGTTCGCCTCGGGGATGGTTTCGCGGATGTACCAGAAGGCATCACGCTGGGCATGGCTTTGGGCGATCACGCCATCGCTTACCAGTTCTGCATCGAATGCCGCCTCGAAAAGCCCCTCCAGCGCGGCCTCGGGGCTCAGTCCCGCAGGCAGGCCGACATCGACCAAGACGCACCATTCGGGGGTCTCGGCAAACGGCTGTTTTACCTCCAACCCTGTCTCTGCCAGAAAATCAAAGCCGGTCCGGTGCATGATCTCGAAAGCGGAAATGCCGTCGCCGATCAGGCTTCCCGCCAGCGCCAGCAGGTCAAGCGCCGCCGCAGGCGAGGGGACCGCCATCACCGCAGCCCCGATCCCGACAGGACGCGGCACCATTTTCAGCGCGGCCGCAGTGATAATACCCAATGTTCCCTCGGCCCCGATCATCAGATTGCGCAGATCATAACCGGTGTTGTCCTTGCGCAGCCGCGTCAGCCCGTGCCAGACCGTGCCATCAGGTCGCACGATCTCCAGCCCCAGACATTGCGCGCGCGCATTGCCGTAGCGCAGCACATTCACGCCGCCGGCATTTGTCGATAACAGCCCGCCGATGCGTGCCGATCCTTCAGAGGCCAGCGACAAGGGAAACAAGCGCCCCGCGTCTTCGGCGGCTTTCTGGACGTCAGCCAGAATCACACCGGCATCACAGACCAGCACGTTTTCCGAGGGATAGATCGCGCGGATACGGTTCATCCGCTCCAGCGACAAGACCACAGGCCGCTGGCCATCCTGCAAAAGCTGCCCACCCACCAAGCCGGTCCCGCCACTGTAAGGGACAATCCCGATCCGCGCCTCAGCACAGGCGCGCACGACGGCGGCCACCTCTTCGGTATTGCTTGGCGCCACAACAAACCCTTGGCCTGCCCAGCGCCCGCGCGGTTCGGTGACATAGGGTGCTGTGTCGGGCTTGAACGCTGCATCAGGCAAAAGCCCCCGCAGCGTATCTTCGAAAGCGGATGTCACTGGATTAAGCATGTAGGCCCCCTCTTCCTTGCGCTAAATGGGGCAAAACCGCTGGCAGTCCAACCGATTTCTAACGCGCGAGTGCGGCACCTTCCGCCAATGCACCCAGTTTGGCATAGGCGATCTGTGGATCGACCGTGCCAAACCCCGCGAATGTACCAAAACCGCAATCCGATCCGGCAATGACACGGTCCGCACCGACGATATCGACAAAGCGCCCGATCCGTTCCGCCACCAGTTCCGGATGCTCTACAAAGTTGGTCGTCGTATCCACCACTCCGGGCACCAGCACCTTGTCGTCGGGGATATCTGCCGCACGGTCACGGAACACGGCCCATTCGTGGCCATGACGCGGGTTCGATGTTTCAAACAGCACATAGCGCGATTTGGTCGACATCAGCGTGTCGAACATCTTGGCCATCGGGATGTCGCAGACATGCGGACCTTCATAATTGCCCCAGCAGATATGCACGCGCACTTTCTCCGCCGGAATATCCGAAAGCGCATGGTTCAGCGCCTCCACATGGCTGGCCGCGATCTTGAGGAATTCATCGTCCGACAGATCGTTGAACAGCATATGCCGCGACAGCGCCAGATCAGGACAATCCAGTTGCAGATCAAGGCCCGCAGCGACAATGGTCTCGTATTCCGCTTTCATCGCATCGGCCAAAGCAGCCAGATAGGCCTCGCGGGTCTTGTAGAAATCGTTCTGCAAGAACAGAGAAATCACACCAGGCGATGCCGCATTCATGAACCCGCGCGCGGCACCATGCTGGGCCATCGCTGCTTGCAGGTTGGCGATATCCTTTTCCAACTCGCCCTGCCCTTTGGATGTCACTTCACCCACGCACATCGGGCGGGCGTATTTCGGCGTGCCGCCTTCGGCCGCCAAGCGTTTGAGAAAAGTTGGAAAGAGCTTAAGATCAGCTGGTGCATTGCGCGGGCTGTCGCCGTCAAAGCCGGTGTAGCGGTCTTTGACATAGGTCGCATAGCTGATCTTGGATGTCTCGCCGTCGCTGACGATATCAATGCCCGCGTCCACCTGTTTCTTTACAGTCTCCGAAACGGCCAGAGCCATAGCAGCATCAAAATCGGCCGCATCGTAGGGCGTGCCGTGTTCACGCGCGAAAATAAAATCGACCACCTCTTGGGTGCGGGGCAACGAGCCGACGTGTGTTGTTAAGACTTTCGACATGGCGTCATCCTTTGTTGTGTTCAACCCTGCCAAGTGGGTCCCGCAGGGTCGCCTGTGGCGACCACATGGTACAAACTTGCCTCGCCCGTCATCGACGGGACGGCATTATGGGGGATGTTTTCGGGGAACGACATTGTATCACCCGGCGCCAAGGTGACACTGCCCCCGTCCCAATTCACCCGCCAATGTCCACGCATCGGCATCAGGACCGAAGGGTGGGCGTGCTGGTGCATCGCCTCTGTTGCGGAATTCCGGTTCATCAGGGCGACCTCGAATCCGGGCTTGTCTTTCAGGACACCGGTTTCACCGATCACCTGCACAGGCAACTTGTCAGCCATCGCCATCAGGTCCCAATAGCGCGCGACATAGCCCTGCACGACCTCGCGGGCGCTGGGTTCGGGAAAACCGGCCAGTTCCGCATCGGTCAAGACGGGCATCGGGCCGATCCCTTCGGGCAGGCTTTGACCCTTTTTGCTGTCATAAAGCTTGCGGTTGTCCCCCAAGATCAAACCATGGTCTGCTGCGTCCTCGATCACCTGCGGGGCCCAGATCACGCCACCGCCAGCATCATCGCCCCCCAGAACCGCCATGATCATCCCGTAATCGGTGCCGATATTTTCAAAGCCACGGAAAATGTCGGTCGGAATGTTGAAAATATCACCCTCTTCCAGCACCACCTCGCCTGCGGTGCCCCAGCGCCCCCAAAAGAACCGCCAGCGGCCTTTAAGGACAAAGAACACCTCGGCGGTCCGGTGGCTGTGCAAAGAGTTACGGCATTTGGGCGGTTGCCCCGCCGCCCCGATGTTGAAGCCATGCGGAATGGCGATATGCACATGCTGGTCCGCGCTTTCCGAGACACCGCCACCGATGATGGTGAAATTCTCTTTCTGGTCCGATCCGGGCGTGTGGGCATCAATGAAAGCGGTCTTGCACGGCTGCAAATCGCCATAACGGACGATCCGGCTTTCCATTTCAGCGGGGGTCATTTTGGTTTTCCTTTGTTATTCTAGCCATCTGGCAACGCCTTGGTGTGCAACAAAATCTGCTTCCAGATCGCAACCTCATCATAAAGCGCGAATTCGCGGCGCAGGCCGACATCATCCGGCCCGTAAGGCCCGAATTCAGCGTGGCACATGCCCATGACATGCACATGCGCGCCCGTCGGCGCACCAAAACTGCCCCAACCGTCATGGATACCGTCCAGCGACCAGCGGATCGCGGCGCGCGGGCTCAGCATATCGGCATCCATGCCAATCTGGTGGTGAATCCTGAAATCCGCATGCGGGAAGGACGACCGCAAGCCGATCCAGAATTCTTCGATCCCGCCCCAGCCGGTCACCCGCTTTGCACCTGCATATTCACCAATGCAGGCGCGGTCATAGGTTGCGCGGATATGATTGAAATCGTGGTGCATGATCTGGGTCAGCGTGTCCGCATACCGCTGGCCCCAAGGGTTGTCATTGCCTGTCCCGTGATAGCCACCATCGACATCCATTGCAGGCGTAAAGGGCTTGCTGGCCTTCTCCGGCCCGCCTTCGCGCGCAATCAGGCTGGCGGCATAGTCGCGGGGGTCCATCCCCAACTGCCGGACAATCCCGCCATAGTCGCGCACCAGCCATTCATCGTAGATCGTGTCGGCCTTGGCCGCACAATCGGCGATGACATAGACCTGCCAGTGCTTGCCTGTCGCTGGCCCGAATTGCCCGTCGCGGGTATGTGTGGCTTTGGTCAGCAAACGATGCGAGGACAGATAACCGGTGTTTTCATCGCCTGACCAGATCACATCTTCGCCCAAGAGTTCCCTGTCAGGAAACTCGTTGATCGTCGCCATCGTCGAGGCGATGACGGCCTGATTGCCGATGCTGACACCCATGGGCGAGCGCACGGGTATTTCGGGGGCATAGTAATGATTGAGCGTACCCACACCGCGATCTTCCCAAATCTCTTTGGTGATCCCGATGATGTAATCGGGGAAATCTTTCCAGCGGTTGGAAAAACCTTTCATGTGCGTGGTCCTTTGGTGGTGCCGCGCTGGATCAGCGGGCTGTCGATTTCCAGCCGCCGTGCGGGTGTGGCGGGGTCTTCGATCCGCTTGAGCAGCATATCGACGGTCGCATCGACCATCCGGTTCACAGGCTGGCGCATGGTTGTCAGGTCATAGGCGGGCCATGCCGCCAGCGGCACATCGTCATATCCGACAATCGCCACATCATCGGGCACACGCAGACCCATTTCATGCCGCAGCGTGTCGATCACCGCAAAGGCCATGTGATCATTACCGACAAAGATTGCATCGGGCGGGGTTGGCCCCTCCATCATTTTGCGCGCCGCAGCGGCGGCTGTGTCACGGTCGTACATACCGTCGATCACCTGTGCTTCGTGGCCATGCGCTGCCAATGTCTCGCAAAACCCGCTTTGGCGGTCCTGCCCTGTTGATGACCCCACCCAACCGCTGATATGCGCCAGATGCCTGTGGCCGCATGACAGCAGGAATTCCGCGACCGCCTGTCCGCCTTTTCTGTTTGCAGAGGTAACCGACGAAATCTGGTCGCCTTGCTGACCGCGATTGAACATCACCACCGGAATGCCCGCCGCCGCACAGCGCACTGTCAGGTCGTTGGTCATCGCGACCGAGGCTGTGATGATCCCGTCCACCTGAAAATCAAGCAGTTCCTGCATCACTTCTTCGGCGGCACCGCGGCTGTTGTTGGCCGTGAACACCAGAATATGATAGCCTCTGGCCTGCAACGCATTGGACAAAAGCTGCAAGGCCAGCGGATAGAACTGGTTGTCCAGATAGGCCACGACCAAGCCGATGATCCGGCTTTTGCCGGTGATCATCGCGCGCGCCATCATATTGGGACGATAGCCCAGCTCGGAGGCAGCTTTGCGCACTTTCTCGATTGTCTTGGCGCTGGCAGACGCACCCGGCGTAAAGACGCGGCTGACTGCTGACTGGCTGACACCAGCCCGTTCGGCAACTTGCAGAGATGTGATTTTTTCCATCAGTCCGCCGTCCAACCTCCGTCAATCAACAGATGCGTCCCTGTCATCAGCGCCGACGCATCCGAGGCCAGATAAACCACAGGGCCCATGATATCGGTGACTTCACCGACCCGCCCCAGTTTGATCTTGTCCATGATCCAGGCAACCCGTTCAGGATTTTGGAACGTCTGTTCGGTCAATGGCGTGCGGATAAATGTCGGGCAGATCGTATTGACGCGGATGCCCAGCGTACCCCATTCGATGGCCATGGCCTTGGTAAAGCCTTCGACCGCATGCTTGGTGCCGCAATAGACCGCACGGTCAATCCCGCCGACATGGGCCATCTGGCTGGTGATGTTGATCAGGCTACCGGGTTTGCCTGCCGCGATCAGCCCCTTGGCCACGGCACGGGTCAGGAAATAGGCCCCTTTGAAGTTGATAGAAGAAACCGCATCAAAATCTGCGGCGGTTGTTTCAATAGCCGGAGAATGGATCGCCAGACCTGCCGAATTGACCAGCACGTCGAACGGTCCGTTTGCCAGCACGGCCTCTTCGGTGTCGGCGACATCCGCCACATCCATGACCAAAGCATGTGCAGCAAGGCCGATACTGGCCAATTCCGCAACAACCGCGTCAGTCTTGCCGGTATTTCGTGCGGCAACAGTTACCTCTGCACCGGCATCAGCAAGGGCGACGGCGCACGCCAGCCCGATACCTGAAGACCCGCCCGCCACAAGCGCACGCTTTCCATCAAGACGGAAAGAAGGGGTTTGAGGCAGGGACATGTCTGTCTTTCCTTTGCCAGTCCGAAATTACTCTGCCGCCGTGCCATAAGCCACGTTCTTGCCACCATAGCGGCGCACGCGGATATTGCACTGCTCTGCATGGCCCACAAAACCTTCAAGCATGCACAAGCGCGAACCGTATTCACCGACGAGCGCCGCCGCTTCATCAGTCAGGATTTTCTGGTAGCTGTGCGTCTTGAGGAATTTGCCGACCCAAAGACCGCCGGTATAACGCCCTGCCTTCTTGGTCGGCAGCGTGTGATTGGTACCGATCACCTTGTCGCCGTTGGCAACATTGGTCCGCGGCCCCAGAAACAGTGCCCCATAGCAGTTCATATGCTCCAAAAACCAATCGTCGCGGTCGGTCATCACCTGCACATGCTCTGATGCGATATCATCGGCAACGGCCAGCATTTCGTCATAGGTTTCGCAAAGGATGACCTCACCGTAATCTTCCCACGAAGTGCGTGCGGTTTCGGCGGTCGGCAGGATCGCAAGAATACGGTCAATTTCGGCCAAGGTCGCCCGGGCCAGCTTTTCGGAATTCGTGACCAGAACAGCGGGCGAATTA
>CAYGMX010000036.1:0-13475 GCA_964351055.1 uncultured Loktanella sp.
TACCCGATGCCCGCGCCATTTGCGCAAGGCGCTGGATGCAGGCCTCGATTTCCTTACCGGCGACCATCATCAGGTCCGCCATTTCGTCGACGATCACAACGATATAGGGCAGGACTTCGGGCTGGAATTCCTCGGTTTCAAAGATAGGATCGCCGGTCTCGTCGTCAAAGCCTGTCTGCACTGTACGGCTGAACATTTCACCTTTGGCCAGCGCATCTTTCACGCGACCGTTAAAGCCATCAATGTTGCGCACGCCCATCTTGGACATCTTGCGATAGCGTTCTTCCATCTCGCCCACGACCCATTTCAGGGCCACAACCGCTTTCTTGGGGTCGGTGACAACGGGGGACAACAGATGGGGAATGCCGTCATAGACGCTGAGTTCCAGCATCTTGGGGTCGATCATGATCATCCGGCATTCTTCGGGCGACAACTTGTAAAGCAGCGAGAGGATCATCGTGTTGATCGCCACCGATTTGCCCGAACCCGTCGTACCCGCGATCAGCAGGTGCGGCATCTTGGCAAGGTTGGCAATGATCGGTTCGCCACCGATATCCTTGCCCAGCGCCAAGGGCAGTTTCTGGTTGCCATCGCCAAAGTCACGGTGCGACAGGATTTCGCGCAAAACAACCTTTTCACGGTTTTCATTAGGCAGTTCGATCCCGATCACGGACCGGCCCGGCACAGTCGAGACACGCGCAGACAAAGCCGACATCGAACGGGCGATATCATCGGACAGGCCGATCACGCGGCTGGCCTTGAGGCCGGGTGCAGGCTCTAGCTCGTACATCGTCACAACGGGGCCGGGGCGGACCGATACTATATCGCCTTTGACGCCATAGTCATCCAGCACGCTTTCCAGCATGCGGGCGTTTTCTTCCAAGGCTTCATCGCTCAGATGATGCCGCTGGATTTCGACCGGGCTGGTCAAAAGACTCAGCGGCGGGCGCTCGTAATCTGCATATTTATCTTCGAATTTCAGCGCGGGCTGCGCCTCGGCGCGGGCCTGTCGCGAAGGCTGTGGGGCGCGTTTGGGTGGATGCTGCACGACACTACGGAGTTCAACCTCGGGTGCAGGAAAATGCGCCTCGGGGATAGGCATATGCGGTGTCGCCATGCGCGGCATTTCGATGTCCGGCTCGATCAGATCCTCCAGATGGGACAAGTCTTCTTCGAGCGGAGCAAAGACCAAAGGTTTCGGGCCGCGCCCCGCCGTCAGGGACGGCTCGATCCGGACACCCGTTGGTGAAGGGGGTACAGACCGGTTCTTGATCGCATCAGCGATACGTGCGGTCACGCGGTCACTGTCACCGGCATGGGGAAGGCGCGGGGAAAGCGGCGCAGGCGTGACCAGCTCCGGTTCCGGCATTGGATCGTTCCGCTTGAGCAGACCTGACAGAAATCCGCCTGACTGCGGTTCCGGCATTGGTACGCGCACAGGCGCGGCAAGCGGTGGCGCGGGGGGCATTTTGAGCCCGCTTTGGGGTGGCGTCGTGTTGGACATGACTGGATTGGCACGCACCACAGCGGCGGCGCGCATACGCGCATCTTGCAGCGGCGCAATAGCGTAAGGATCAGTCACAACGGGTTCTTCGGCACGATCGGCGCTGGTCTGCACCGCCTGCGTGCGGCGCGCTTGCAAACTGGCAGACATACCTTGGGCCGCATGCGCGGAAAGCGCTGCACCTTTGCCCGCTACGCGCAGCAGCAGTGCATAAAGCATGACCGTTCCCAAAAGCGCAAAGCGACCGGCAACCCTGATCTCGGGGCGGGTAAAGCCAAGGACAAAGGCCATCAATGCCAGCAATGCGACACCAGAGATGAAGGACAAGAGCTTCACCCCAAGAATGGTGCCGAACGGTACAATAGTCAGGACAACACCCAAAACGGTATCGCCAAACAAACCACCGAGGCCAAAGTTGGCAGGCCAATCCGCGCCGGGGGTCAGGGTGGCCGCATGCATGGACGCCACGATAATTGCAACTGGTGCAAAAATCAGTCTCCCGATGGCGCGCTCTTGTCCGTAATGCGCCACAAAGCGGGCACCCCAACTGACCAGAGTGAACGGGACGACCCAAATTCCAAATCCGATGATCATCATCAACGGTGCCGTGACCGAGGCCCCGAAATGGCCCAGCCAGTTTTGCACGGGCGCATCGGTGGCGGAAATCCAGCTTGGATCATCGGGGGAATAGCTTCCCACCATCATGGCAACCAGCACGCCCAGAAAGACAAGGCCCAAGCCCAACAATTCCTTGGTGCGTTTTTCAATCGCAGCCTGTGTCGTGCTGTCCAGAAGGGGGTCGCGTCGCCGTGTCTGATATGATGCCATATTTACTTACCTCAACGATACAGGCAGTCGCGGATCAGGGTCAGACCGCGCTGCAATTCTTGTGTTGGAGCCACCATCGCGACCCGTATATATTTTTCGCCGGGGTTTTCCCCCTTCACCGCGCGGCTCAGATAGGCGCCAGGCAAGACCCGCACGCCTGTTTCCTGCCACAGCTTGACCGCCGCCGTTTCGCCGCTGTCCACGGGCAACCACAAAAAGAACCCCGCCTGCGGGGATTGGTAACCATCGACATGACCCAGAATGTCATCCGCAATCTGATACTTGCGATGATAGAGCGCGCGGTTCTCGACCGTGTGTGCCTCGTCATTCCAGACTGCCGCCGCAACCGCCTGCAGCGGTTCCGGCAAAGGCGCACCCGCAAAGGCGCGAAGCTGCCGTATACGGGCGATGGATTGCGGGCCACCGGCACAAAACCCCGACCGCAGACCGGGCAGGTTCGACCGTTTTGACAGTGAATGGAAAATCACGACCCTTTCAGGATCGGCGCCCATCGCGGTAGCCACCTGCAAGGCCCCCGGTGGCGGGGCATCGCGGTAAATCTCGGAATAGCATTCATCCGCGAAGAGGATGAAATCATGCTTTTCGGCCAAGGCGATCAGCGCGCGCCAATAGGCCTCGTCCGCCACAGCGCCCTGCGGATTGGCGGGCGAACAGATATAGGCAATGGCCGTGCGGTCCAGCACATCATCGGGCAGCGCATGGAAATCCGGCAAATGGCCTGTTGCCGCAGTCGCGGGGACATAGACAGGTTCGGCACCCACCGACAAAGCGGCCACCGCATAGACCTGATAAAACGGGTTCGGTGTCAGGATGACAGGCTTGCCATTCTTGGTTTCAGGGCAAAGCGCCATCGCCGCGTTATAAAGCCCCTCGCGCGTGCCATTCAACGTCAGGATCTGGTCGGCAGGCAGATCAAGTCGATAACGGCGCTTCAGGAACCCGCTGATGGCATCCAAGAGTGCGGGCGTGCCATTATTATCGGGATACTTCGCAAAGCCCAGCAAATTGGCCGCCAGAATATCGCCGACAAATGCAGGAAAGGCAGGGCGCGGTTCGCCAATCGTCATGTTGATGGTTTCAGCGCCTTGCGTCGGCACGTCCAATAACGCACGCAAGCGTGGCCAAGTCGCTGCCGGAAGGTCCGAAAACCGCGCGGGAAAATCCATAACTGCCTCAATACACGGGATCATTTCGCCCCGCTTTTGTTCAAACTAGCGTGGTGAAGGGCGTCCTGTCCAGAACAAGGGACCATGAGGGGCGGATTTTGTGGCTTTTGGGTCAGTGAGGGGGAGATGGAGGAACGAGGGGTCAGCTAGAAACTTGTCAAAGTCTTCTATGAGCCCAGAGTGAACAATGCTGCCTGTCGCACCGATGTCTACTATCGCGAAAAAGGAAAAAACCATCCAGAAATGCTTTGGCTTTGGATTTAGCCGACCAAGGATTTCACCCATTACTTTCAAAGTAGGCTCGACCTCTATTAAGCGCGATCACTAAAAGGACTAGGCCGAATGCTTGGAGGTAAGTCTTGAATTTTGTTTCACGCCAATTCGCCTCAGTTTCACACGCATATGAACCTAGAGAAGTCGCCACTTGCCAGAACGCAAATGCCCCAATCAAGAGACCTACGGACGCGGTAGCGAAAACGAAGGTGTCTACTGAGCGGGTCCAGATAACATACACACCAGGAACAATCATAACCGCAGCAGACGCCTTAGCTATACCTTTACCCCTAACGGCAAAGCTCGGCCTACGGGCTTCAGCGGATTTGGCGTCCATTTTACCTACAGCACCAAGCACTAAGCCCGACCAAGACAGGTAAAATGTAAACAATAGGCCAGATATTTTTGAGATGATAAGCGCAATTTCGGTCATTTTTACGAGATACAAGAGGGGCAAATAAACAGTCAAGTGATCGAACTACGCTGGCATCGTTGCAAAGGGTGCGTTATCGGGGGCGAGTAGAGTTGCCTATCCAAAAACCACCGTTTGTTGAACGACTTTCTCCGAAGCTGAAATCGGCGCAAACGCGGCGAAAGCTCACTAAGTCCCGCTAAGTAGACATCGGCCTTTCCGTGATCGTCCCGTACGAGTAACTTAGACCGCACTCGCCTCCCTGGCAAAGCTGACGTTCAACATCGCCCTGCACAGGTCGGCTTCGTCCCGCACAGCCGACCATTGAAACCCTCGGCTCCTTAGCCTCCTACCCCAGCGCCCTCTCAGCCGCCGCAGCGACCCGCAGCAGCGCCGCCTCGGTCCCCTTCTGCCCGTTGAACATGATCCCGCAGGACGGCACGCCCGTGGGCAGCGTGATCGAACAGACATCCATCAGATTCGCCACGCGGGTATTGCGCAGGGCCAGCAGGTTTTCGGATTTGTAATAATCGTCATCCGTCAACAGTCGTTCGGCATTTGGCGGCAGGATCGCAGCGGTCGGCATGATCACAGCGTCGAACTCTGCTGTCTCGGTGGCATATTGCTTGCGGATGTCGCGCAGCATGTTCCAGCCTGCACAGTAATCCGGCCCGCTGACGGTTTTGCCGCCACGCACCCGTTCAAGAATTTGCGGAAACATCTTTTCGGGATGCGCCTCGACCAGATCGCGCCACCAGCCATAGCTGTCCGCCGCATAAAGGTTTCCCGCCACGTTGAACGCATCGAAAAGCTGCGAAAAATAGCGGTGCTCGGTCACCGCCCCGGCCGCCTGTAAGCGCGCAACCGCACTGTCAAAGGCGGCGCGGGGGGCATCGCGCACCTCTTCCGGCACGATGGTATCCAGCACCATCAGCCGCACGCCTGTCAGGCTGTTGCCTGTCAGGTCTGCGGGTCTGGACCCTTCCAAAGCGGCCAGCAGCAGGTTGGCATCCTCGACCGACCGGCAAAGCGGGCCAACGGTATCAAAGGTCAGGCACAGCGGAACAGTCCCTTCCAGCGACAACCGCCCGTGGGTGGTTTTCAAGCCCACCAGATCGTTCCATGCCGAAGGAATACGCACCGATCCGCCGGTGTCAGACCCGATGCCCGCCGCCGCAAGACCAAACGCCACCGAAGCGGCAGCACCCGACGATGACCCGCCTGGCACGGCATCGGGGTCATTGATACACGGGGGGGTGGCAGTGATCGGGTTCAACCCCAGCCCAGAAAACGCGATCTCGGACATATGGGTTTTGCCCAGACAGACCAGACCCGCCGCAGTCGCCGTTTGCAAAACCAAGGCGTCCTGATCGGGCGTGCGGCCAGCCATCAAGGCTGTCCCTGCCTCGGTCGCAATGCCTGCCGTATCGAACAGGTCTTTCCATGAAATCGGCACGCCATCCAGCGAGCCACGGCGCAGCCCTGCTTTCGCCCGCGCGGATGCCGCCGCAGCCTCGCCCCTTGCGCGGTCATGGGTGACGCGCGCATAGATGCGGTCGCGGAATTCATGGGCGTCGATCGCCTCCAGAAATACCTCTGTCAGCGCCACCGGATCAATATCGCCCGCCCCGATCGCGCGGCCCAGATCAGCCGCCGTCATCCATCGCCAGTCCTGCATGAAAACCTCTCCGTTTGTTGATCCTTGGTAGCGGCCAAGCGGCGCATGGACAATCCCGCATAGCTGCGCATATTGCAGGGTATGAAAACGGATCTGATTATCGTGGGTGGCGGGTTGAACGGCCCCGCACTGGCACTGGCCGCAGCGCAGGCCGGATTTACTGTCACAATCATCGACAGCCTGCCGCTTGATACGCGCAAGCGCCGCGGTTTCGACGGGCGCAGCTATGCGCTGGCGCTAGCCTCGACGCGGCTTCTGGCGGGCATCGGTCTTTGGGACGGGCTGCGCGACAAAGCGCAGCCGATGCTGGAAATCAAGGTCACGGACGGTCGCGCAGGCGAAGGGCCCAGCCCGTGGATGATGCATTTTGACCATGCCGAAATCGAAGAAGGCCCCATGGGCTATATGGTCGAAGACCGGCACCTGCGGCGTGCTTTTCTGGATGCAATGGCGCAGGACAAACGGATCACGCACCACGCCGGTGAAACCGTGGTGGCGCAAGACATCAACGCAGCGGGCGTCACGGTCACGTTGGCCTCTGGCAAGACCATTGCGGGTACCCTTTTGGTCGGGTCCGACGGGCGCAAGAGCGGCACAGCCGAACGGGCGGGGATCAAGCGCACTGGCTGGGGCTATGGGCAGACAGCCGTTGTCTGCGCGGTCCAGCATGAAAAACCGCATCACGGGATCGCGCACCAGTTCTTTATGCCTGGCGGACCTTTGGCGATCCTGCCACTGACCAAGAACCGCAGTTCCATTGTCTGGAGCGAAGCCGAATCCCGTGCGACAGAGCTAATGGCGATGGACGATGCGGCATTCCTTGCAGCCCTGCGCCCCGCATTCGGCAGTTTTCTGGGGCAGATCAGTCTGACAGGGGCACGGTTCAGCTATCCTTTGGGGCTGACACTGGCCAACAGCTTCATCGCCGACCGCGTTGCCCTGATCGGTGATGCGGCGCATGGCGTGCATCCGATCGCGGGGCAAGGGCTGAACGCGGGCCTGCGCGATGTGGCAGCCTTGGTCGAGGTGCTGGGCGATGCCCATGCCCGTGGCGAAGATATCGGCAGCGCGCAGACCCTTGCACGCTATCAGCAATGGCGTCGGTTTGACACAGCAACGCTTGCGATTGCCACAGATACGTTCAACAGGCTGTTCTCGAACGATAATCCGCTCTTGCGGGTGGCGCGCGATATCGGCATGGGGCTTGTCAACGCGGCACCCGGCCTGCGGCGTGGCTTTATCCGCGAAGCGGCGGGGCTAACGGGTGATCTGCCCAAACTGATGCGCGGATAGATAACAGGACAGGAAACACTTGATGACCAAAGATAACCGCGTTGTTCTTTCCAGCGATCATGCAGCCATCGACCTGCGGCAGGCCATCGCCGCACATATCGCCGCCCGAGGCTGGGAGGTCGTCGATATCGGGCCGACCACCCCCGAAAGCACGCATTATCCCGCCCATGGCGCGGCGGCAGCCCAGCGCATTGCATCGGGTGACTGCGCCTTGGGGATTATTCTTTGCGGGACGGGTCAAGGGATCATGATGGCGGCCAACAAGGTCAAAGGTATCCGCTGCGGCGTTTGCGCTGATACCTTCTCGGCGCGGATGATCCGCATGCACAATGACGCCAACATGCTATCACTTGGCGCACGGGTCGTGGGTGAAGGGCTGGCGCTGGATATCGTCGATGCCTTCCTGAACGCCCGTTTCGAAGGCGGGCGGCACGCGACACGGGTCGGGATGATCGACGCGCTGGAGGGCTAGTTCGGGCAAGGGCAGCCTTGCGGGACAAGCCTGACTTGTGCAGATGCGGCTATTGCTGACGCAGCACACGTTTGCACGCGCAGCGCGTTTGTTGTCGCAACACTGCCTATGTCGCCAGAGCGGTCATCCGATGAAGAAGTGCCGGCCCTCAAGGCACGGACAAACAACAGTTCAGATTTGGTGAGCACATAACCGGAAATTTCGAACAAGAGTTGCGCCCCACGCGCAGTTTATGACTTTGCATCAAACAACCAGTGTTGATGATGCAAAGCCTGAGAGCCTTAGGCGTACAAGACTTCTTTTGCGTGCCGGTCAGCCTTGGTGATGCTGGGCATCGCGGCACTCGATCCGACAGTCACCACGACATTCCCACGTTTACGCCCGCTATCAACAAGCACATGTGCCGCCTTCATCTGATCGAATACATAGCTGCGGTCGATGACAGGCTGAAAGACGCCTTTTTTTGCAAGGTTTACGACCGCCTCAAGCACGTCACGGCTTTCTGATGCCACGCCGCCAATCATGGTCCTGCCTTTCAGTGCAGCCTTAAGGCTGCCGAACAGCATGTCAGATGTCTTACCGGCAATCAGCACCATCTTTCCGCCATTCCGGATCGCATCTTGCGCACGGAACCATGGTAAAGTGCCAACCGCATCTACGACCATGTCGTAAGTGACGCCGGTTTCGATGATGCTTTCGACCCGATAGTCGATCACACGGTCCGCGCCCAAACTCTCCATCATCTTAGCGTTCTTGCCGCTACAGACGGCCGTGACATGGGCACCAAAGTGCTTAGCGATTTGAACACAGGCGGACCCGACGGACCCGGACGCACCGTTGATCAAGACCGTCTCTCCGGACTGGAGCTTGGCCTTGTTCACAAGAAAGTCGTAAGCCGTAGTGCCGCCGAACGGGATCGCAGCCGCCTCTTCGTAGGTGATGCTGTCCGGCTTGGCGACCAGTTTTCCATCCGCAGGCATCGTGATGTACTCCGCATGTGCGCCGAACATGGCACCGGGAAAGCCAATCACAGCGTCGCCTGGTTGAAAGCGTGTCACCTCGGCGCCGACAGCTTCAACAACCCCTGAAAACTCAGTCCCAAGGATCTGCTTGCGCGGGCCTGTGACCCCAAAGACCAACCGTCCCATCAGGCCGAGGCCCGTTGGCATTGTCAGGCTACGGGCGCGCCAATCGCCTGCGCTCACGGTGGTGGCATAGATCCGAACGAGCACTTCGTTTGGTCTGGGTGTCGGTGTGGGAACGGTGACTTGTGCGATCACTTCGGGTGATCCGTAATGTGTATATGAATAGGCAAGCATGGGGTCTCTCCTTTATGCGGTTGCAGTTGTGAATTTGGAAGATATGCGGCCGCCGCGGATCAGCAGCCAAAGGCCAAAGCTGATTTCGGAAATGCTGACGATCACAAGCAGGCCGATGATGCTGTAGTCCAGCAGCGCGATATCGGTGAATGTCAGTTCGACAACACCTTGGACCAGATAGCCAAATGCCCCGATAAACAGACCGCGACCCAGAATATGCGGCACGACATCCGATTTGAGGATCAGCCAACCAAGCGCCAACAGATGCACACCAAAAAACAGCTGCCAGACAAAGACGCCCATCGCATGTGCGTCAAAGCAGAACTGGGTCAGGGCATGAAGTTGCGGAGTATCCCAGCCGCTAGCACCCGTCAGCAGGATATACGGCATCACCCAGAGCAGAAGATTGATCCCCATCACGGTAATCATGCCCGCACGCGAGATCAGCGCGACAGTCGCCGTCTTTGGCCCAACATGGCGGAACATGTGATAGAGGATCGCCGTGATCGCCAGCTCAAACAGGATCACCGCGCTATCGGCCAGAACGCCCAGTTTGAAGAGGCCCGTGTTCGCCAAAAGGTTCGCGCTTGATATCGCCGGATCGGAGGAAACGATCTGCATCGGCACATAGCCAATGCTGAAGCCGCCACAGACGGCAATGGCAAGGTAAAGCGCGCCAGCGGTACGGGCGGCCTGCGGCTCCCAACGAGGATTTGAGATGTTTGACATTGTCCTTCCTTTCACTTGTTTGGGCAAAGTTTGCGTCTTGGTACTGGTTTATGCTGCTGGGCCACTTATGCGAATTGACCAAATTTCCATTTTTGATATGCATATCCGCATGGATTGGCGTGCTGTAAAATTCGATTGGAACAAGGCTCGCGCGTTCTTGGTGACCGCCGAAGAAGGCTCTTTGTCTGCTGCGGCGCGCGCTTTGGGCATGGCGCAGCCCACGCTTGGTCGGCAGGTTGATGGGCTTGAGCAGGAACTGGGTGTGGTCTTGTTTGAGCGTGTAGGGCGTGGCCTTACGCTTACCCCAAGTGGCATGGAGCTCTTGGAGCATGTGCGCGGAATGGGTGAAGCCGCAGGGCGCGTATCTCTGGCGGCGCTTGGCCAAAGTCAGGCACTGGAGGGCAGCATCAGCATCTCTGCGAGCGAAACTTATGCCGCTGTCTTACTGCCGCCCATCATCACGAAACTGCGCGCCGAAGAACCCGGTATCCACGTTGAAATCGTGGTTTCAAACCGCGCCAGTGATCTGTTGCGCCGCGAGGCCGATATCGCGATCCGCAATTTTCGCCCCACCGAACCTGATCTGATCGCGAAGAAAATCGGGATGGCCGATGCTGTTCTCTACGCCGCGCCAAGCTATATCGAAAAGCTCGGGCATCCCAAGACGCCCTACGATCTGCGGCGCGCTGATTTTGTCAGCATCGACCACGCGGGCGGCATGATCAAACCGCTTAACAGTCTTGGACTGGGCCTGACCGAAGCCAACTTTCCCCTGCTCACCGAAAGCTACCTGGTGATGTGGGAACTGGTGAAACAGGGGGCAGGCATCGGCATTCTGGATGCGCAGATTGGTGATACCGAACCCGGCGTGGTGCGTGTTCTGCCGGATCTAGAACCGCTCAGTTTTCCGATCTGGCTGGTGGCCCACCGGGAACTGACGACAAGCAGACGGATCAGGCGCGTCTTTGACTTTCTCATTGAAGAATTGAAACGATGAGGCGCGATGACGTATTCGGTTCAACGGCACAACTGTGATTTTCAAGAACGGCCCTGTGCAAAATACACAGGGCGGACACCATCAACAAAGGAAACTCTTCGCCTTCGAAAGGTTTGTTTTTCAACGCAAGCGGGCGCGCTGATCCTGTCCATTCGGAAGTGGCGAAAGTCCTTACGTAAAGGACCCCACGCAACCAACCACCAAAGCAGCTGCAAGATCAGCATGGCTTGCGGTTCAGCGTGTCGTTCGGGCACAACTCTGTTCGCGTAACGATACTGAAACTGCAAGAATTGCCGATTGCGAAAGGCGGCCTCGAAGGGTGGGTAAGTCCGAAAACCTGACGGATGTTGTACCAGATGTGGATGTAATCAGCCTTGATTGCGGGCATTGGGTTCAGCAGGAAGTGCCTGATGAGGCAAACAATTCGATCTTGACATGGTTGGCCGCCAAGGCCGCTGCTCAACCGTGAACTCTTAGGCATCATTTTCGCGGTAGGGCACAGACCAAATCCGCCTCGGTTGATCAAGACCGCGATTAGGACTTAGACTAACGCCGGATCACAGGATTGGGGCTTCTCTGATGACCGAACAGACAATGGCGGCGGGTTTTGCTGCGAGTTTTGCGGATTATGCCTGCGATCGGGGTGCAGAACGAGACTTCTTGCTGGCAGACAGCGGTCTGACGGAGGACGATTTATCTGATCAGGATAACCGGATTCCTGTGGCGGCCTATCAAGTGATGATTGGAGCTGCGATCAGGCAAACCGGCGACACCGCCTTGTTGCTGCGACACACATTTGAAACGCGGTTAGAGACAATGTCGGTCGTTGGTCAGATCGTGCATAGCTCTGCTTCGCTGCGCCACTCTCTTGAGCAGCTCAACCGCTATTTGCACCTGATGGGCGATGTGGAATTGCCTCCAGGCGTGGAACGGTTTGAGCTGCTGCGAACCGCGGACGGTCTTTGGATTGTCGATCATTTGGTGTTGCCTCCGGAAATGTCCTTCTGGTCCGAGGTTTCCTTTGCGCGGTTCATCAGCGAGTTTCGCAGGTCCTTCCCCGAGGCAACATTTGAAATCGGGATGGAGGTCACTTTTCCGCCACCGGCACATGTGAACCAGTATCCAGAACTGTTCCGTGTACCCGTTCAATTCAACGCCCGCCGCAATGCTTTGCAAATTGATCCGGTCTGGGACAGCCCCGATACAGAGTTTGAGCCGGGAAACGCTTATGCTTTTGGTATTTTTACGCGTCACGCAGATGAGATGCTGGCAAAATTGCAGGCCGATACGTCGATCCGTGCTCAGATTGAGGCGCAGATACTGCCCAAAATGCACGAAGGATCAATCTCGATGGACAAGGTGGCCCATGACATCGCGATGAGCCGGCAAACACTGTATCGGCGCCTGAAAGATGAGGGGGTCACCTTCGCAGAGATACACGATGACCTGCGCCAGCGAATGGCGGTGGAATACCTAGAAGGGCAAAAGGTCACCGTAAACGAAACCGCTTATCTCTTGGGATTCTCTGAGGCCTCATCTTTCGTGCGCGCCTTCAAGCGGTGGACGGGGCTTAGCCCGACTGCCTACCTTAATCAGGCTGCCTGACCACATTCTGTTACGAAGTGTCAATTCGTTGATGCCTGCGGTCATGCCGCGGCCGCGCAGGATTGGCTATCTGCCTTCTCGACACCAAAACGAGAAAGGTCAGACAATGAAAACGCAACGTACTCTTACTGCAACCGTGCTTGTGCTGGTGGCAGCTTGCGCTGATAGCGGTGCGAACTATCAGCCCATCCTCGATGGCACACCCACCCCCGCATATAATGCTGACCTGACCGCCTGTCAGACACTGGCCCGCGCGCAATTCGATCAAGAAACGCTTGGGGCGACTGTTCTGGGGGCTGGCGTTGGTGCCGCACTGGGTGAAGCTGACAGTGGCGACGCCCTTGGTGGCGCTTTTGCAGGTGCACTTGCCGGGGGAGTCGCGAGCGTCTTGGACGTCAACGAACGGCGAGAGTCCATCGTCATCGAATGCCTGCGTGGTCGCGGCCACAGGGTTGTTGGCTGAGAGCGTAGCCATGATAAGCATTCTCCACATCCGTGGCCGACGGTTTCTTGCGCTTTATGACTTGCTTGCTGGTGACGTAGATCCGGTGCCTCTCAAGCACAGCGATCTATCCGATCACTTGTCACGGGACGTGGGCTTGCCAGAAAGCAGTCTGCACGAGCGCCCTTTCAGTCATCTGAGCCTCTGCCTGCTCCCGGGCAGACCCTAGCGTGTATCCCCAAAAGGAGGATCAATGATATGAAACGTGTCTTTATCGCAGGTGCGACCGGTTACCTGGGCCGTCATCTTTGCGCCGAGTATCAGCAACGCGGTTGGTATGTGATCGCTCTTGTTCGCAAGACGACACAAGCCGCGCCGATCGCAGCCGACCAGCTGGTAGAAGCCCAAGCCACGGACCCCGAGACCCTCAAGGGTGTCATGGCAGGGGCCGATCTGGTTGTGTCCTGTCTTGGCATTACGCGGCAAGCAGATGGGCTGGGCTATTGGGATGTCGACTATCAGGCCAACCTCAACCTGCTGCGTGAGGCAGAACAGGCGGGTGTGGGCCGGTTTGGCTATATCCACGTGTTGGGTGCAAGTGATATGACGCATGTACCGATGGTCGCAGCCAAGTCTGCTTTTGTCGCGGAATTGCAACGCTCTGAAGTACCCTCGACAGTCATCGCACCCACAGGGTACTTTTCCGACATGGGCGACTTTCTGAAGATGGCGCGGT
>CAYGMX010000037.1:0-13458 GCA_964351055.1 uncultured Loktanella sp.
TGCAAAGTCCACCGCGACCGAGGATGGCAGTTTTCTTGATATGGTCTACAGCCGGTTCGGAAAAAGCATCAGCGAAAAGTTTCTGGTGCCGTATAACGAGAAGCTTTACGCCTGCGATCTTGCCTCGCTCGACAAAGACGCCATGGGGCGTTTCTTTCCCCATGCGGACATTGACGACATCATCCGCAACATGAAGACCCCCGACAACCAAAGCTATAACGCCACCTTTACCTATCCCGAAGGCGGCGCGATCGAATATGTGAACGCGATCGCCAGCGCGGTGCGTCAGGACGCGATCTGCCTTGATGAGGCTTTGATCGGGATCGACCTTGAACGTAAGGTCGCCCGTACGTCACGCCGCGAAATCGGGTTCGAGCGGCTGGTGTCATCGGCACCTTTCAATCAGTTAGCCAAGATCGTGGGACTCAACTTCGAAGAGGATGCCTTTAGCTGGAACAAGGTTATGGTCTTCAACCTTGGCTTTGACCGCAAGGGCCCAAAGGACGTGCATTGGGTCTATTATCCCGACCGCGACCGGGTCTTTTACCGTGTCGGCTTCTATGACAACATCTTTGATGCGGATCGCATGAGCCTTTATGTAGAGGTGGGCCTGCCCCGCGAAGCCGATGTTGACTTTGAAGGGACACGCACAAAGGTGCTCGAGGACCTCGCCAAGGAGGGCCTGATCGATGGGCACGAATTGGTGTCACATTATTCCTTGGTCATGGACCCCGCCTATGTGCACATCAACACACGGGCCCGTTCCGAGGTTGACCGCCTGAACAAGACTCTGCGGGCGCATGATATCCATGCGATCGGGCGCTATGGCGGGTGGACCTACTGTTCTATCGAGGACAACATGATCGAAGCGCGGGCGCTTGTTGCATCTTGGCAAGCGGACTGATCTGCGTGTCGTATTGCTTGCCGCATAAGAAAGCTGGGAGATGCCAACCAATCCGCTAAACGAAGACCCCGATGCGCTTTTCCACCCGCCGGAAATATCCGCCACAGTGCCAGATTGGTCACGTGAGGAAGTGCGCCAGTTTTGGGATCCGGGTTACAAGCTTCTCCGGACTGTGCGAAGATATCAAAGTGCTCAGGCACGAGGCGGGCCTCTTGGTTGGTTTCTTTCCAAGTACTGGGTTGTTGTGCATCGGTTTTGGTCCGTCGTGACGCAATCGGAAATCCATCTAAATACCCAGATCGCAGGTGGTCTGCGCCTGCCCCATCCGACGGGGATCATCATCCATCCTGAGGCGCGTATCGGCCCGAATTGTCAGATATTCCATCAAGTTACGCTTGTTTCATCTGTGGTGATGGGTGGGCATGTCGACCTTGGCGCAGGGGCAAAGATCATCGGCCCACTGACGATTGGGGACCATGTCGAGGTCGGTGCAAATAGTGTTGTGACCAAGGATGTTCAAAGTGGTGCAACGGTGGCCGGAGTGCCCGCAAGGGTACTGAAAACCGGCAGGGATAAGCGCGCCACATAAGACGACATGCAGCTTCCGGCGAATAAATGTGGCGCACCATCAACCGCCAAAACCATCGAAAACCCCACAGGAACGAGGTCAACATATGCTACGCGGGTTGCTTGACAGACTGGGTTGCAGGCCAGTGTTTCCCGCGGTTGCACCTGCCCAAGCCTTCTGTGCAATCGGGGATGTTCATGGCTGCGCAGACCTATTGGCGCTTGCCTTGGAACAAGCCAAAGACCGGCCTATCGTTTGTGTCGGCGACTACATAGACCGTGGCGACAATTCGGACGAGGTCTTGCGCATGCTGTTCGCACGGCAGGACGTGGTATGTCTGTCAGGCAACCACGAAGAAATGATGCTGCACTTCATTGACATGCCCGAGGTACACGGTGGCCGCTGGCTGCGTTACGGCGGGACCAAGACACTGGCCAGCTTTGGTATCGATGACGTCGATGAAAACAGCGCCACTGCCACAATGCTGAGCGCCCGCGACAGGTTGGTGGCCGCCATGGGGCAACCCATGTTGGAATGGCTCCGGTCCTTGCCGGTGATATGGCAATCAGGGAACGTTGCTGTCGTGCATGCCGGAGCAAACCCCCATGTGGACATACAAAGCCAGTCGAACGCAGATTTGCATTGGGGCCATCCGGATTTTCACAAAAGGATGCGTCGGGATGGTGTCTGGGTCCTGCATGGGCACACGATCGTTGATGCGCCCCAGATCGGGAATGGCCGCATTGCGATTGATACAGGTGCCTATGCCACTGGCCAACTGACATTGGCGCATGTCGATGCGGGCGGCATTACTTTTGAAACGCTGCGTTAGGTAATCCAACAGCAGAGGCCGTCGTCACAGGTGCAGTGGGACACGCTTTCGACCGATGAGTTTGTTGAGCAGCTTGCGCTTGAGCGATATCGGCTCCAGAAATTCTATATTCATATCAAAGAGCCTGCCGGTCAGCATCGGATCGTGCCAAAGTGCCAGCCGGACCCCCCATGCGGCGGCTGTCTTGGGATCAAGTCCGGCAGGGCGCCCCATTTGGGTTGCAAGCTCTCCTGGAATCCAGTCGTTGATAACGATGTCGGGAAACCTGTCACCAAGATCGGCGATCAGCGACTTTGTCAGCGTTCGGGCGGCACCCTTGCTGACAGAATAGCCCGCACTGACGGGTGCGGGTGCCACATGGGCAAAGGTGCTCAGGTTCACGATGCGTCCGAAACCACTGGCAACCATGTCCGGCAGCACCATGTGGCAGCAGTTAAAGACCCCCATGAGGTTCACGTTCATTGTGTGCGCAAAACTTTCGGGGGTTTCATCCAGAATATCACGCCGCGGATAAACGGCGGCGTTGTTGATCAGAATGGTCGGCGGCCCTTTGGCCGCGCGTATTTCAGCAAAAGCCTGCCTTAGGGCACCCACATCGGCGACATCTGCGACGACGGGCAGAAACGCATCCCCCAGTTCAGCCGAAAGGCTTTCGAGTGATGCGGCATCACGGCCGATCCCCGCGACCTGGACACCTTCTGCAACCAGCCCCGCACAAAGTTCACGCCCCAGACCGCGGGCCGCCCCGGTGACAACAGCCACCCCGTTTCGGATTTCCTTGCTCAAGTCGGTCATGATGTCTGCTCCCGCTCTTTTGCGTTCTGCGTGGAATTTGCAATAATGTCTGCCACGCGCAGCGCGTTTGCCGCGATCATCAGACTTGGGTTCACGCCCATTGAGGTTGGCATGAATGACCCGTCCGCCACAAAGAGATTATCGATGTCATGTGCCCGACAGTCAGGATCAAGCACAGAGGTCGCCGGATCAGTGCCAAAGCGCAGCGTCCCCAGTGGATGTCCGACATTCACAATCGGCTGGATCGACAAGAACATGATACGCCACCAACCCATCGCGCGGCGGATGATGCGCCGCAGCACCACCTGCCGGACAAATACATCACGGGCGACAGTATACTCGAAGGTAAAAATCTCCGGGTCTTCCTTGTTGAGAACGACACGGTTCGTCGCCACAGGAAAGTCTTCCATCTGCGCTACATAAACATCGGCATTGCCAAACAGCTTGGCCGCGATGAGCGCTGGAATATTCAACAAGCGTTTCAACTTTTCGGATTTTGCGAACCGCGAACGTTCGAACTGCATCACCAGAAAGCGGATGATCGTACCATAGTCCGCTTCATAACCCATCGACTGCACCAGACCCAAGCGGTTGCCCTTGTGCAGGTAGAAATCGCGCGTGGATATGGCACGGCTGCGACCGATGGGTTGCTGGCCCCGCCTAGGCCACACAGCAAAAAAGTTGTCGATGTGAAACATTAACCCGCGTCCGACCCAGTCACTCGAATTTGCGCAACCTGATGCGGATTGTCGTGTAGAGCGCAGCAGTAAGGTCGGCGATCCGAATGAACCGGCGGCGAGAACATAAGTTCGGGCTTCCAGCAGGGTGGTCTGTCCTTCATGCTTGACCCTTACGCCGGAAATCCGGCCTGCCGGTTCTTCCAGCAACTCTTCGACCTCGCAATCCGTCAAGAGCGCAGCCTTGCCAGAGGCAAGCGCCGGCTCAACACCAGCTGACCTGCCATCCATCTTGCATGCCATTGGGCATTTCCCGCCAAGGCAATTTGCACAACGCTCCAGCCGCTTTTGGGCGATGTGGGAATAGTAAGGATGCAGGCCGCGGCCCCGAAAGTCGGCCATCATTGCAGCTTCCTGCGGGGTCAACTCAGGATAAGAGCGCAATTTGGGCGAGGGGATGTCTGACAGGCTGTCTGCTTCGCCGCGAACATAAAGGATGTCTTCGGCCTGATGGAAATAGGGGAGAAACGCATCAAAGCCAACCGGCCAGCCGCCAGTGGGGTGACTGGTGTCAGGACTTTGGTCCAGATCATGCGGTTCCGGCCGTTCCAGCGCAGCCGCATAAAAGACCGAAGACCCCCCTACACCGCTTCCCAAGGGCGCGAAGTAGCGCGAAACGCTCTTTCCATCGCGGGCCTCGACTGGTTTTGGCCAATAGCCACGCAATTTGCGCGCCAAAGGATCAGCCAAGGCGGAGCTGTAGGGCTGCCGTTCTGCTCGGTGGCCGGACTGTCCCTTCTCGATAAAAAGAACGGACAGACCCCTTTCTGTAAGGCGGCGGCCCGCAAGACCGCCACCCATGCCCGCACCGATAATGATGACATCCCATGCCTGTGCTTTGGCTTCATCCGGTGTCATGGTGCAGCGCCTCGTTGTTGCGATGGGGTGTTGCGCCGGCCACAGGCCATGGCGGGCGGCAAGCCTTGCCACCGCCTGAAAGCAACGCCTTGCACCCCAAAGCTAGACTTATATCTGCGCGAAGATGTGCGCCGCGATCAGATCGTAGTTGCTCTTGAACACTTCGTTGACCTGAGCGCCATTGAAGATCGGCATCGGTGCCTGCTCTTCAAACATCGCGGAATAAACGATCATGGCGGCAAGCAGGTAAAGCGTGTCACGGCCATGCGGGGCATCGTCTTCGAACCAGTCTTGGGATGACAACGCCGAAACCGGCGTGTTTTCCATCACCGACACCATTACTCTTGCCACCGGAATGATCTTGATGCGCGAAGCTGCGGCAGGTGTGTCCTCTTGCAAGGCCGACACAAGATTGTCGAACCATTCGCTGTATCCAAACCCGCCCGTTGTACGGGTCCGCCACGCGGCAAAGTCCCTTGAACTGGCCGAACCATCTTCGGAAAGCACGTTGCCGCCGTCGGCCCAGCCTTCATAGATCCAGTAGATCGTGTCGGAGTCTGTGTTTGTCTCAAATGGTGTGATAATCGAGTTTGTGATTTCGGAAACCCAATCTGCCGCATTCGGGATGGGAACGGGTCCTGCCACACGCGGGTTTGTTCCGGTATCTTGATAGACCGGTGGCCCTGAAAAATTGTCCGTCACAATGATCATGTCGGTGATGTTTACCGCATTTGCTCTGGCCCACGACGCGCCACCCTCTGTGGGCAACCCGATGGGTCGCACATCAGGCCCCCAGTTCTGGGTCCAGTTTGGCGGATTGTTTGAGCGGACGTCAAAGGTTCCTTGTGCAAAAATACGCTTGCCGCCATCCGCATCCGCCATCCGGTCAAGCCATGTCGGAACATCCCGAAAGTCATTGGCGTGATAAAAAAGGGAATTCATGCTGGCGCCGATGACCCGGTCTTGCGCGACTTGTGCAGTTGCACCGGTCGTGGTGAGCAAGGCCGTCGCGGATAATGCCGCGAAACAAAAAATGGCTGAACGAAAAATCTTCATACTGATACTCCAAATCGATAGACTGCCCCTTGGGTAACATAGGTGGATTGCCCACAAAATCCATCCGTTAATTCGCCAGATTTCAATCGTGAACGGTGACGCGCAGGATCGGCGGACGATCCGCACAAGAACTGCGCAGCGCTTAGTCTAAAACACTTTGATAGGGGGACCGTTGTGTCATTCATTTGCTTAGGTTTACTCACGTCATCAGCAAGCCGGCTACAAGCTGCTGTCATTCACACATTCCTTCTGCTAAATGGGAGCGGATTAGGCGTATATGGGTTTCAAAGCAGTAGGTTGTTGATGTCGAATGACGATTGATGCCATCATTGGACACACCGGATTTGTGGGTGGGGCGCTGGCCCACCAACGTACCTTTGACAAAGCATTCAACAGGGCAAATATCGATACGATTGGCGCCAAGGCATTCGACACTGTCGTTTGTGCGGCGGCACCGGGGTCGATGTTCATCGCCAACCGCTCGCCTGACCATGACCGCGCTGCAATCGGTTCACTGATTGACCAACTGAAAACGGTGCAGACAGAACGTTTTGTGCTGATCTCGTCAATCGCGGTTCTTGCCGATTTTGCAGCAGGCGCCGATGAACGAACAGACAGTTTTGAACAAGACCTTGCTTACGGTCGCCACCGCCGCGATCTCGAAGCGTTTTGTGAAAACCGGTTCGACAATTGCCTTGTTGTGCGCCTGCCCGCCCTGTTTGGTGCAGGGCTCAAGAAGAATTTTATCTTTGACCTTCTCAACCCCGTCCCCTCGATGCTGACAGAACAGCGGTTGGAGGTACTTCTGGGTCACTTGGAGCCGCCACTTCGCAACACGCTGACGGAGCTTTACGCGAGCAATGCTGAAACCGGATTGTTTCATCTGGACAGGACGATGCTGAATAGGAACAGGCAACGCCCAGCGCTGGACGATGCAGTGCGTAGTTGCGGGTTATCCGCGACCCAGTTCCACAATCCAGACTCGACATTCCAGTTCTACGACATCGCGCGGCTCTGGCATGATATCGAAACGGCTATCAAGGCCGGTTTGAAAACGCTTCACCTCGCGGTAGAGCCGGTGCGCACGGCGGATGTCCATTCCCGCCTGCTTGGTGCCGATATGCCGGACACTGGCGCACGGCTGCATCACGAAGACATGCACACCTGTTTTGCGGACAAATGGCATCGCGAGGGGCCTTATCTGGAGGATGCCGCCCGCGTGTTGGACAAGCTTGCAATGTTCCACACCAGTCAACGGAATGCGTCATGATCCTCTCAGTCTCAAACATCGCGTGGACGCCAGAGGAACGGATGGCCGCCTATCACCTGATGAACAAATACGGGTTGACAGGGCTCGAGATTGCGCCGGCCCTGTTCTTTCATGCGTCAGAGGACCCTTTCAATCCTGATGCTGCCGTAGCTGAAACCGCAATGGCCGAAATCGCGGATCGTGGGCTCACCTTGGTATCGATGCAATCGCTTTTGTTCGGGGTCAGAGGTGCCGCACTCTTCGGCGACGAGGAGGAACGTGCGGCTTTTGAAACAGGCATGGCCCGCGCAATCGATCTTGCGGGGCGCTTTGGCATCCCCAATATCGTCTTTGGGTCGCCGAAAAACCGTTGTATCCCCGATACCATGACGAAAGCAGATGCTTGGGCGCAGGCCAGAGACACCTTTCACAGGTTGGGCGATCGCGCTGCTGCTTCGGGCACCGCAATTGCAATAGAAACGAACCCTGCCGCTTACGGCACCAACTTTCTAACCACTTTGGAAGAAACGGAAGCCTTTGTCGCTTTTGTGGACCATTCTGCGGTCACACTGATCCTTGATCTAGGTGCGATGCATATGAATGGCGCCTACGACAGTCTTGGCGCTCGGATGGGCGCGTTAGTGCCGCGACTGACCCATGTCCACGTCAGCGAACCCTATCTCGCGCCCGCGCCTGACCCTTCGACCGATCTGCAACCGGTTCTTGGGAGCTTGCGTGATGCGGGTTATACCCGTGCTGTTTCAATCGAGATGAAGCGCCCCGAAGGCGGGGTAAATGTGCTTGGCGACCGTTTCAATGCGCTTGTGCGCGCTGCCATGTCGGAGATGCTGTTATGACCGCAACACCTGCCCCTTTGACACCATCGTCCTTGCGCGAGGACGTGCTGGTCTCGGTCTGTTTTGGACATGTTGCGCCAGACGCGGCCAGTTTTGATGCCATTTCGGCACTGGCACACGATCTCGACACACGTTTCCGCTTTCGAGAGATTGTCGTCATTGGCGATGAAAGCCGCCAAGACGAATACGCTGAATTGCTGGAGCGCGTAGATAACCTGCGTTTGTTCACTGTCCGCGACGGTACCGGATTCTACCGCCGCCGCGTGATCGCGGCAGATGAAGCAATCGGCGATATCGTTCTGATGACGAACGTGGCAGAATTGGCGCATATCGACCTTGTTGCGATGATTGAACGCGCCGCAGATGAACAACAAGCCGTTCTTGCGATCCGCTCAGTCGGTATGGTCAATCGGACACTGGCAGCGCCGCTGGTTGCGTTGGGGCGCATGTCCGGTTTCGAGGTGGGGCTGCGCGACTTGCAGACGCTTGCGGTGCCGCGCACGCTCTTGAACCAAATGCTCGCGCATCCGGCACCCGATCTGGCGCTCAGGTTCCCGCCACGCGACATTCGGTTGCCCCTGACCTTTGCCACGGCGCGGCCGGACATGCCCGCCCTGCGCGAGCGCGGGCAAACGCGGCAGCGTATGGCGCTTTTGCAAAAACTGCTTGTCAACGTTGCACCCGGCTTGCTGATGGTGGTTACACTTGCCTCTGCACTCTTGGCGACCATGGGGTTTGTCTATGCCGTCTATGTGCTGGGCGTCTGGATCGTCGTGGACGACATCGCAGCCGGTTGGTTGACCTTGTCGGCGATGCTGAGCTTGACGGCGTTCTTTCTGGGCGTGTCCATCATGGGGCTCAGTCTGGGATTGCAGCAGTTGCTGGGCAAAGAGGCGCGCAACGATTTTGACGGGGTCGCCACCGAAACGAACCGGATCGACCTGTTTGGCAAGATGGCCTCGGAGCTGAACATCGATCTGGAACGCGATCACGCTAAGCCCAAGGAAGTCCGGCGCCCATGACCGCCACGAAAGTCGACTATCTGATTGTGGGTGGTGGGTTTTACGGCTGTTGCCTCGCGCTCTTCCTTCGCTCGATCTCGGCCAAGGTTCTTGTGATCGAGGCCGGCGATACGCTGCTTGACCGCGCTTCGCGTGTCAATCAGGCCCGCGTGCATACCGGTTTCCATTATCCCCGCTCGGCGCTGACCGCCGTAAGATCGATGCTGCTGCACCAGCGTTTCATGACCGATTTCCCCGAAGCCGTCGTCGATGATTTCCAGATGCTTTACGCCATCGCACGGCGGCGGTCGAAGGTGTCTGCAAAACGATTCTACCGGATGTTTCGTGATATTGGCGCGCCAATCAGACCGGCACTTCCAAGTGAGGCCGCGTTGTTTGACCCTGATATGGTCGAGGGCATATTTGCCTGTTCCGAAGCGGCGTTCGATTACACAGTGCTGCGGCATCACTTGGCAAGACGGCTGGACCATTCCGGTGTCGAAGTCCGCATGTCTGTGGCGCTCGCGCATTTGCAAGATCAACCCGACGGTATCCGCGCCACTTTGTCGGACGGGTCCGAGATCGAGGCGCGCTATGCATTCAACATCACCTATGCACAGATCAACGATGTACTTGGGCGTTCGGGGCTCCCGCCGGCAGCGCTGAAACATGAGCTGGCCGAGATCGCCTTGGTAGAGCCCCCCGCCGAATTGCAGGGGCTTGGTGTGACGGTGATGGATGGGCCATTCTTTTCCTGCATGCCCTACCCGTCAGCGCAGCTTCATTCGCTGACCCATGTCCGCTATACACCGCATGTTAGCTGGAATGACAAAACTGGCGGGCCTTCTGCCTATGAAAACATGGCGCAGTTCCAGCCACGGACGCGGGTGCAGCATATGATCCATGACGCCCAGCGCTATATGCCCTGCCTCGGCAGGTGCGTGCCGCATCAGTCGCTCTACGAGGTCAAGACGGTCTTGACCAAGAACGAACGCGACGACGGTCGCCCGATCCTTTACCAGCAGTTGCCCGCAGACAGCCGCCTTGTGTCCATCCTCGGCGGCAAGATCGACAACATCTATGATCTGTTCGACCTTGTGCGCGGCACTGACGCCGAGTTCGGTGCAGCGCATGCGCGCCTGCTCGTTTCCGCGTTGCCGGCGTGATGGAAGCGGCGCGCTTTCTTGCCGTTGCCCTGATCGGGCTGGCTGTCGACATCGCTGTCGCATGGAGCGCGTCTTACTTTTTGGGATTGCCTTTGTGGTTGGCCGCTGCCGTGGGCTTTGTCATAGCGGCGGCGTTGAATTATGCCCTGCATCAACTCTGGACATTTCGGCTTGGGATGCAAAGGCCAACCGCCGGTCGTGTGCTGCGCTACGCCATCGCGCTTTGCGCAACGCTGGTGACCCGCATCGCAACCGTCGCGGCATTGGCGGGAATATTCGGGGATACCTATGCACTGCCGGTCCTGATTGCTGGTGCTGGTGTATCCTTCACCGTCAACTACTTTCTCAGCAAGCACTTCGTTTTTCGGCCCCGCGACAAATCCAAGGAGTACGCCCCATGAACACCAAGGATATCCCGCTGCCCGGATCTGAGGACTGGGAACTGCCCAGCTATGACGTCGCGACGTTTGCCCAAAGGCAGCACGGCTACGCGCTGGTCATCCCAGTCATCAATGAAGGTGAGCGCATTCGCGGCCAACTCTTGCGTATCCGTGATGCGAAACTGCCGGTTGATGTGGTTGTGGCCGATGGCGGGTCAAGTGATGGCTCGCTTGATCCAGATTTCATAGATGGTGCCGGCGTTTACGCGGTTCTGACAAAGACAGGCCCCGGCAAGTTAAGCGCGCAACTGCGCATGGCCTATGCGTGGTGCCTGCAACAGGGCTATACCGGTATCATCACCATCGATGGCAACGGCAAGGACGGGGTCGAGGCAGTGCACGACATGGTCGCGCGGCTTGAGCAAGGCTTTGACTATGTTCAGGGGTCCCGCTACCTGCCCGGCGGTGTCAGCGAAAACACCCCTTTGGAGCGCACAGTCGCGAACCGTGGGATACACGCCCCGCTGCTGAGCTTGGCGGGCAGGCACTGGTTTACCGATACGACCAACGGGTTCCGCGCTTATTCGGCACGTTACCTGCTTGACCCGCGTGTAAAGCCCTTCCGCGACGTATTCCAGCGATACGAACTGCTGTTCTACCTGACAGTGAGAGCGGGGCAGATCGGCATGAAGGTTGCGCAGGTACCTGTGCAGCGGCGCTATCCGGCAAATGCGGCTGTTCCCACCAAGATCGAGGGGGTTTCGGGCAAATTATCTGTCCTCAAGCAGACTTTCGCAGCCGCAACCGGACGGTTCTCGCCTTGAGTCAGCGGTGGCTTTCCAGTCTATTGAACCCAAGCCCGTGATCAATTGAGAGGCACCATGTCAACAAAGACTGCTCGCACTGCGTCGCCGCTCGGTCTGATCGTCCTTGCCGCTGTGCTGCTCTTCGGGGGGGTGCAGCTGTATTTCTGGACAGACCGCAGCATCTGGATTGACGAGATATCGCAACTGCTCAACTTCCCGCTCGACAGCTTGGCACAGGCATTCGGACCTTTGCCAGAGGCGCAACAAGCAGGGCCTCCGTTGTTCAACCTCTTGTTCAACGCAATCTACGGGCAGGAAATCGTTGTCTTGCGGGTTATCATGATCAGCCTGACGCTTGCTTTCATTCTTGCAGCACTCACCGGTGCCTTTGCATGGCAACCTCTGCCCATCGCCGCAGGGCTTTTTGTGCTGCTGTCCCACCAGTCTTTCCTGATCAACGCGTCCATGTTGAAGTTTTATGCCTTCGATATCGGGGGCTTTGCGATTTTTGCCGCTTGGATTTACGCCAAGAACCAGCAAAGCAGCTTTGGCGGGCGCGATGTCGCGATCATCCTACTTGGCCTCCTCATTGGCGTGTCCACCATTGTCGGGGCTTGTGTCGTGGTGGCCGTCTTCCTTGGTCTGCGTCTTTTGCGCAAGCAGCTTGGCTGGCGGGAAATAGCATGGGCCAGCCTCGTCGCTGTCATCGCCTTGGGGTATTATCTGCAAATCGGTTATGCGACGCGTATCCAGATCACGGCTTTTCCCGATGCGTACGGCAGTCAGGGTATCCCTGCTGTGGTCCGGCTGCTCGAGGCGGCTATCGAGCTTTTCGGGAAAAGAGGTCTTGCCCTGCTGCTGGTATTGGCCGTTGTCGCCTTGGCAGCGCTTGTGTTTCTGCGGGGCTGGGCACGGGCGCGCCTTGCTGGATTGGTGATCTTCGGATCGGCTGTGTTCATTGTGTTCTTGGGGCTGGCTGCAATCGGCAAGTACCCTGCCGTGAGTTCGCGTCATCTGGTGTGGATGCTGGGCATCTTCAGCGTCTTGGCCGGTGCTTTGGTCGATAGCCTTTCAAGGTCCGACACCCAAGTTTCGCGGCGCTTTGCTATGGGAGGACTGCTCTTACTGGCCATCGTCTTTGTCGGCACAGGTTTGCGTGTGGTGACAAAATGGCCGCCGCAGATTGTTGAGGGTGCAACTGACCAAATGGTGGCGACGCTGGCTGATTTGCCCCCGTCGCAGGTTGTGCAGTATTTCGGATCATTCCGTTTGGTCGCGCTGATGACACAGAGGGGCGCACCCATCACACATCACACCTACCAACCCACGCTCTCTACACGCAGTGGCGCGATTGATCCGGCCTATTTCGGTGAGGAATGGGCAAACCTGAACGATGACGTTTTTTCCGACCGTATCGAAGCCATGCTGCGCGATGACCCTTTGGGTTGGGCCAAAATGTATATCCTGTTGCGCACACGCGGTGACTTTCGACCGCTCGCGCGCTTTGCGCTTGACGCTGCACCGCGTGATGGCAGCACCTTTTATATCACTGCAATTCATGCCGCATGGCCCGGTTTGCCGCGGCAGGCTACCGCTGGGCTGCGGGCGGTTCTTGAGGAAAGGTCGTGCGAATATGCACCTTTGGCAGTCTACGAAACGCTGCTCAGCCCCGGCTATATCATAGAGGCACGATGTCCGCCCTCTCCCTAACTCTCGCATCTTGTCAGATCCCGCTGACAGGGCTTGGGACAGAATTTGCAGGAACGACCCTGAAAGGACCCGCGTGCCTTTTTGGTCATTGGATATGCGTAACGCAGACGACGCCTTTGGAAAGGATAGATGATGACAGAGACTACTCTTCCACCACGTGATGGCGACCGCAGTTTGCTGGGGAAACGTCTGCTTGAGCTTTTTGACCAGATCTATGTCATCAATCTGCCACACAGAACGGATCGCAAGAAAGCGGTCATTAGGCAGTTTGCCCTGATCGGAATTGATTTTGATGATGCAAAGGTCAAACTGTTCGAAGCGACGCGGCCAGAGGATCGTGGCAAATGGCCGAATGTTGGCGCGCGCGGGTGCTTTTTCAGCCATTTGAATGTGTTGACACATGCTGCCAAGGCTGACTTCGGATCAATTCTGATTTTGGAGGACGACGCCGACTGGTCCGATGGCTTTCTCAGGCACGGCGATGCGGTTCTGCATGAGATGACCAGTCTGCCTTGGGATATGGTGCACGGAGGTCTAGA
>CAYGMX010000038.1:0-5871 GCA_964351055.1 uncultured Loktanella sp.
CTTTGTCCAGCGCCCATGCGCCTTTGCGTTTGCCGATCGCATTCCACGTCCAGACTGTATTTTCGTTCAGGCTCGCCTGATGCGCCACCGGTACGGTGATTGATCCATGGACCGAGCTGACCCGCGCCCAATCGCCATCCTGAAAGCCATGCGCCTTCCAGATGCTGGTCGGCACATAGAGCGGGTTATGTCCGTGGATTTGCCGCAGCCATGCGTTTTGCGTGCCCCATGAGTGATACATCGCCATGGGCCGCTGCGTCAGCGCATGGATCGGATATTCGACAGGATCGGCATAGCCGTCCTCCATCGGCGGGTACCAGATGGGCAGCGGATCCATAGTCAGTTTCAAACGCCCGCGCAGATGTTCGGGTGGCTGGCGCGTGCCGATCCCTTCGGCGGCGGCCTGAAATTTGCGCAGGGGTTCGACGTAAAGCTGGAAGATATAGGGCTGGACCACATCGTAGAAGCCCATTTTCACCGCCCAGTTCTGGTAGTCCATGCTGAAGGGTTTGTAGTAGGCAGCGTTCTGAGGGACATGTTCGAGCCAGAACCCGCCATTGTCGATATAGTCCTGCAACTGGTCGGGGTTCACATCGCCACGTCCGCCTTGCGGCCCGTCGGGGCCTTTGCGGAAACCCGCCAGCGGGCCAATGCCCGGCCTGCGGATATGGTTGGTGATGTAATCGGCGTAGTCCTGATATTTCTGGCTGCCGTCTTCGTTCACAAAACCGGGCAGGCCCAGCCGCGCGCCCAGGTCGCACAGCACCGACTGGAACCCCCGCACATCGCGGTCGGGTTCCACCACGGGCCAGCGGATCGCGTCGGCCACGCCGTCCGCCTCGCAGATCGGGCGGTCCAGCAGGCTGATGCAATCGTGCCGTTCCAGATAGGTCGTATCGGGCAGGATCAGGTCGGCATAGGCCACCATTTCCGATGAATAGGCATCCGAATAGATGATCCGCGGGATCACGTAATCGCCGTTCTCGTCCTTGTCCGTCAGCATCTTCATGACGCCGCCGGTGTTCATCGACGAATTCCACGACATGTTCGCCATATACATGAACAGCGTGTCGATCTTGTAGGGATCGCCCGCGTGCGCATTGGAAATCACCATATGCATTAGACCATGCGCCGACATCGGGTTTTCCCAGGTATAGGCCTTATCAATGCGCGTGGCTTTGCCGTCCGCGTCCAGCAAGAGGTCTTCCGGTCCTTGGGTATACCCCAGATGCGGGCCATCAAGTGCCGCCCCCGGCGTGACCTTGCCGTGCGGTTTGGGGTGGGCTGTCGCGGGCTTGGGATAGGGTGGTTTGAACCGCATACCACCGGGCGTTTCGACCGTGCCCAGCAGGATTTGCAGCACATGCAGCGCGCGGCAGGTCTGGAACCCGTTGGAATGGGCCGAAATCCCGCGCATCGCGTGAAAACTGACCGGACGTCCGACCATCTTGCTGTGCGTCACGCCGCGAAAGTCCGTCCATTCCCGATCCAGTTCGATCGCTTCGTCAAAGGCCACACGCGCCAGATCTGCCGCCAGCGCACGGATGCGTTGGGCGGGAATACCGCAGCGTTCGGCGACCGCTTCGGGGGCGTATTCATCGGACAGATACCGGTCTGCCATCAGGTGCATGACGGGGCGGTGCGTGACACCTTTGGCGCGGTGGGTTGCGGCCAGATCAGGCTCCACCCCTTGCCCGTTCCATGGCGCCAGCGCCCCTGTGCGCCGGTCGATCACTTGGGGCTGGCCGTTTTCATCGCGCAGGAACAGGCCGAACTGGTCCGAGGCAGGGTCTTCGTTCACAAGTACTGAAGCGTTGGTAAAGCGTGCCAGATAGTCCAGATCGACACGGCCTGCCTTCATCAGACAGTGGACCATGGCCAGAATGAACAGCCCGTCAGTGCCGGGTGTGATCCCGACCCAGTCATCGGCGACGGCGTTATAACCTGTTCTGATCGGGTTCACTCCGATCATCCGCGCCCCACGTTTCTTGATCTTGCCAATACCCATCTTGATAGGGTTGCTGTCATGGTCTTCGGCCACGCCAAAGAGCATGAAGAGCTTGGTGTGATCCCAGTCAGGCTGCCCGAATTCCCAAAATGCCCCTCCCATCGTATAGATGCCTGCGGCGGCCATGTTGACCGAACAGAACCCGCCGTGGGCCGCATAATTGGGCGTGCCGAAACCCTGCGCCCAGAAGCTGGTGAAGGATTGCGATTGGTCCCGCCCTGTAAAAAATGCCAGTTTTTCGGGGTGTTTTTGCCGGATCGGTGCAAGCCAGTCGGTGGCGATGGCCAGCGCCTCTTCCCACGAGATTTCCTCGAATTCGCCCGATCCGCGTTCGCCTACGCGTTTCAACGGTGCGCGCAGCCGTGAGGGTGCGTTATGCTGCATGATCCCTGCGGACCCCTTGGCGCAGAGCACACCCTGATTGACAGGGTGATCCTTGTTGCCCTCGATATAGGCAACTTTTCCGCCTTTCATATGCACATTGATCCCGCAGCGGCAGGCACACATGTAACAGGTCGTCTTGCGCACCTCGTCTGATACGAACGGCGAGGTATCAAGTTGCGGCTGATCAAGTGACATGGCGGGACCTTTCAAGCGAATTGCGTGCGGATCAGGGCGGCACCTGCCAAGGCGCACAGCAATGACAGACAGAACGGACGATAGTAGGCGGCAAGGCGCGGCATAAAGAGCATCTGTCCCAAAACCACCCCGACCGCGGCAGGACCGGCAAGCGCAAGACCGCGCGCGATTCCCGTGCTGTCCATGATGCCGAACCATAGAAAACTGATCATCGAGGTCAACGCGCTAAAGAGCAGGAAAAGCACCAGCGCCGCCCGCATCTTGGCGGCTGGGGCATTTTGCGACAAGACATAAAGCGCGATCACCATCCCGCCCACATGAGCGAGGCCAGTGACAATCCCTGCCGCAAAACCGGACCCGTAAAGCCCCGGCTTTGTGGCCAGAAACCGCAAGCGGATCTTGGCAAGCTGGGTTGCGGCAAGGACGATAATGACCGTCAGGACGATCAGCTTGCTGGTTTCGATGGAAACCGACGTGGTCAGCCAAAGCCCGAAGGGGACCCCTACGGTCGAACCAATCACCAAGCCCGCAACAACCCCGCGGTCCGCCTCTTGCCAGCCGCCTTTGGCCATCAGGACTGAGGCGGTCATTTCCAGCCACCAGCAGATCGGGATCAGCTGGACAGGCGGTAGGATCAGTACAGCGGTCGCCATCACCACGGCGGACAGGGCAAAGCCGGAAAATCCGCGCACGATGCCAGCAAGCAGGACAATGCCAGTCAGGATCAGCAATTCCTGTCCGCTCAGGTCTGTGGCAACGAGAAGGCGGTCAATCATTCAACGGCCCTCTGCCATGAGTGCAAGCGCGTCGCGTGCGATCTGTTTTTCTTCATCTGCCGCGACCACATGCACGGGGACGTCGCCAAAGCAGGCCAGATAGCCCATGATCTTGTCTCTGATCGGGCTGGCGTTTTCGCCGATCCCGCCGGTAAAGGCCACAGCGTCAAGTCCTTCCATCGCGATGATCGCAGACCCTGCATGCCGTGCGGCCCAATAGCAGAAGTGTTCGATTGCGAACCTTGCGGCGTCGTCATCCCGTTCCAGCAGGGTTTTCATGTTGTTGTCGCCCGCCAGTGCCTGAAGCCCCGCATTGGTGTTCAGCAGCCGGTCGGTTTCATCCTCGCCCAAAGCTCTGGATATCCGCAGGACAGCCGCGCCATCAATATCGCCGGACCTTGTGCCCATCGTCAGGCCGGACAGGGGGGAATAGCCCATCGAGGTGGCCGTAGACTGACCGTCGTGAATGGCACACAGGCTGGCCCCGTTGCCAAGGTGGAACGCCAACAAGCGTGACGGCAGGTCTGCGCCGAACTCGGCCACCATATTGGCATAGGACAGCCCGTGAAACCCGTACCGCCGGATACCCGCATCATGGTGGGTTTGCGGGATGGCGTAGCGGGTCGCCACATCAGGGTTGGTGGCGTGGAACGCGGTGCCGAAACTGCAATATTGCGGCAATGTGGGGGCCCGTTCCTGCAAGGCGGCGATCCCTGCCAGATTGTTGGGATTGTGAAGCGGTGCAAGCGGCACGACGCTTTTGATCGTGGCGATCACCGCAGGGGACACACGCGCAGGCTGGGTCAACACAGCGCCGCCATGCACCACGCGGTGGGCCGCAGCATCGAAGGCATCCAGCGGGTATCCCGCCTTGTCCAGCGCCGCCAGCATCAGCGCCAAGGCCTCTGCGTGGCTGGCCGCGGCGACGGGTGTTTTTTCCTGCCCAAGCCGCAGTTCGCCGGTGCTGCCAAGGTTGGTCACGCTGCCCGCGATCCGTGATGCAAGATCGGCATCGAAGACCTCGATCTTGAGCGAGGAAGACCCCGCGTTCAGCACAAGGATCATTTCGGCAATCCGCAACTGATCGCCGCCAGAGCCGCAGAGGCGATGCGTGCAGCGGGCGGATCGGCACGCGAAGTCAGCAGGATCGGGACTTTTGCCCCTGTCACGACCCCCGCCGCACAGCCACCGCCAAGGTAGACAAAGGCCTTGAACAGGGCGTTTCCCGAAACGATGTCGGGCACGATGATCGCGTCGGCTTGCCCTGCAACAGGGTCCGCACCCATCTTTTTGGTCGCTACCGCATCGGGCGACATGATCAGGTCAAAGGCCAAGGGGCCGGATACATCGGCATCGGGCAGGTTCTGTCTGGCCCATTCGGCCAGGGCTTTGCCGTCCATCGAAGACGGCACAGCGGGAATAGGGGTTTCCGTTGCGGACAGGATCGCGATCTTGGGGCGCATATTGCCCAGTTTGTGCAACAGTTTGTTGACTTCGACAATCGCGGATTGGCGCGTTTCAAGATCAGGGGCGACGTTCACGGCGGCGTCCGATATCAGGATGGGCTTGCCACCATCTGGGTGTGAAATATGGAAGATATGCACAAAGCGTTGTCCGGTGCGCAGCCCCGCATCGCGGCTCACGGCGGCTTTCATGAACACATCGGTGTGTAACTGACCCTTCATCAGGACATCGGCCTCGCCCGCGCCGCAAAGCGCGGCGGCGGTCTGCCCTGCCTCTTGTTCACCAGTCGTATCGTGCAGCGCAAAACCGGAAATATCCCAGTCGAGTTTCGCGGCCTCAGCGCGGATCATATCCGCCTCGCCCACAAAACCGGGGATCATGATCCCCGCCTTGGTCGCATCTTCGGCCGCTTCCATCGGCAGGGGCGATCCGGCGCGCGCGATGGCCACGCGCGGCGGCGCAAAAGCCTGCGCGCGGGCGATCAGGTCTTGCGGGGCGACTGCTTCGCGCGCGGTCAGAAATGGGGATGTCATGTCACGTCCTTCGCAGTGCGCGCCGCAGCTTCCGGCGAAAACCCAAGGCGCGGCGCGCCTTGGGCCAAGTCAGACGCCGGACTATTCGGCGGCCATGTCGGATGCGCTGATGCCTGCGACCTTGACAGGTTTCTTCATTGCATCGCGGCGGAAGGGCTCGCCCAATTCCTGATTAAGGATCACTTCGATCAGGGTGGTGGTGTTGTTTTCCATCTGGTCCTTGATCGCGGTGTTCAGGGCTGCTGTCAGCTCGTCCATCGTCTTGGCCTGCACACCTTTTAGGCCGCAGGCGTTGGCAATGCCTGCATACGATACTTTCATATCCAGTTCTGTGCCGACAAAGTTGTCGTCGAACCAGAGCGTCGAGTTACGCTTTTCAGCGCCCCACTGGTAGTTGCGGAAAACGATCTGCGTGATAGCGGGCCATTCGTCGCGGCCAATCGCTGTCAGTTCGTTGACCGAGATACCAAAAGCGCCGTCACCCGCAAAGCCGATCACCGGCACATCAGGC
>CAYGMX010000038.1:5881-13320 GCA_964351055.1 uncultured Loktanella sp.
CATCAGGCTGGCCGATTTTCGCACCGATGATCGCAGGCAGACCATAGCCGCAAGGGCCAAACAGGCCCGGTGCCAGATATTTGCGCCCTGTCGGGAAGCTTGGGTAGGCGTTGCCGATCGCGCAGTTGTTGCCGATGTCCGAAGAAATGATCGCATCCTCTGGCATCGCTGCCTGAATAGCGCGCCATGCCTGGCGGGGTGACATCCAGTCAGGGCGTGCAGCGCGGGCGCGCTCGTTCCATGTGGTGCCCGGATCGTCCTGTTCGTGATCCAGTGACGTCAGTTCTTGCGCCCAAGCCGATTTTGTCTGTGCGATCAGCGCCTTGCGCTCGGCGCGGCCTGCGTCACCTGCATCGTCGGCCAGTTGTTCGGTGATCCCTTTGGCAACTTTGGCCGCGTCACCCACGATGCCGACTGTGACCTTCTTGGTCAGGCCGATCCGGTCGGGGTTGATATCGACCTGAATGATCTTGGCGTTTGTGGGCCAGTAGTCGATCCCGTAACCGGGCAGGGTCGAGAACGGGTTGAGGCGGGTGCCAAGGGCCAGAACCACGTCAGCCTTGCTGATCAGTTCCATGCCTGCCTTGGAGCCGTTATAGCCCAATGGCCCCGCAAACAGGGGGTGGTTGCCGGGGAAGGCGTCGTTGTGCTGGTAACCCACACAGACAGGCGCATCTAGTTTTTCTGCCAGCACGCGGGATGCCTCAATGCCCCCCTCGGCCAGCACCACGCCCGCACCGTTCAGGATCACGGGGAATTTCGCTGTGGACAGCATTTCTGCGGCTTTTGCGATGGAAGTTGACCCGCCGGGGCTGGTTTCAAACTCCACAGGTTGCGGGATTTCGATATCCACCACTTGGGTCCAGAAATCGCGGGGGATGTTGATCTGGGCAGGGCCGGACAGACGCTTGGCTTTGGCGATCACGCGCGCCAGAACTTCGCAGATGCGGGTCGGGTCGCGGACTTCTTCCTGATAGGCCACGCAATCCTTGAACAGGTTCATCTGTTCCATTTCCTGAAAACCACCCTGACCAATGGTCTTGTTAGCGGCCTGTGGCGTGACCAGCAGGCAGGGGGTATGGTTCCAGTAGGCGGTTTTGACCGAGGTGACAAAGTTGGTAATGCCGGGGCCGTTCTGCGCGATCATCATCGACATCTCGCCGGTGGCGCGGGTGTAGCCGTCTGCCATCATGCCAGCGGTCATTTCATGGGCGCAGTCCCAGAATTTGATGCCAGCCGCAGGGAAGATATCGGAAATCGGCATCATGGCAGAGCCGATGATCCCGAAAGCATGGCGAATACCGTGCGCTTGCAGCGTTTTGACGAAAGCTTCTTCGGTGGTCATCTTCATGGCGGTGGGTCCTTCCCTGTGGATCAATTCATCACAGGGCGCAGATTCCCTGTTTTTGCTGACGCGACACTATGGTCTGGACTATGGCACAGTTAGGTCCAGTTGGGAAGCGATCCTAAGGCCAAAGACAATTTAATTGAGACTATGAGTCTCAATAATCATCCATAGGAAATGGCGTTCGCGATCAGTCGAATGCCTTCGGGTATGCGGGCAGACGGGATCGATGAGTAGGCCAGACGCAAATATTCTTGTGGCGGCGTTTCACTTGCGAAGAAGGGCGCGCCGGGTTCGACAAGCACATTGTCAGCCCGCAACCGTGCGGCAAGGACTGTTGTGTCGGTGCCGATAGGTGCGCGCAGCCAGACCGATGATCCGCCATAGGTCCCTTGCCCTGCGATGGTCAGGCCATGCCCATGCAGCGCGGTGTCCATCACCTTGCGGCGTTCATGGTATGTCTTGCTCATCCGCCTTACCAGCGCGTCGTAGTGGCCGAGCGACAGGTAATAGCTGACCGTGCGCTGGATGTGGCCAGGGGGGTGGCGCAGCACGGTGGCGCGCAAGGCCCGCGCCTCGCGGATAAAGGGCGCAGGCCCGACCAAATAGCCCAGCCGCAGCCCCGGAAACAGCGATTTCGAGAAAGAGCCGACGTAGATGACCCGCCCGTCCTTATCGAGCGACTTAAGTGACGGTGAGGGCGCGTTCAGAAAGGACATCTCGAATTCATAGTCGTCTTCGACAATGATGAAATCCTCCGCTTCGGCCTTTTCCAGCAGCCGCTTACGGCGCTCCAGCGGCATGGTCGCTGTGGTAGGGCATTGGTGGCTGGGCGTGGTAAAGACGACATCGGTGTGTGGTGGCAGGTCTTCGGGTGGCAGGCCGTCCTGATCCACCGGAACTACGCTGAGTTGGCAACGCGACTGGGTCAGGATGGTCCGCAGCGCGGGATAACAGGGGTCTTCAATCGCGGCACGGCGGCGGCTGTTCAGCAGCACTTGTGCAGACAGCCACAGCGCGTTTTGTGCGCCCATTGTGATCAGGATTTCGTCAGCATTGGCGAGGATGCCGCGCCGCGGCAGGGTCTGGCGGGCAATGAAGTCCACCAGTTCCGGATCGTCCCCATCGAAATAATCTGCCGTCAGCGCGCTGAAGTCCCGCATCCCCAAAGCCCGCAAAGCACAAAGCCGCCAGTTGGCGCTGTCAAACAGCGTCTTGTCTGCCTGCCCGTAGATAAAGGGATACCGATAGCTCGCCCAATCCGCAGGTTTGTCAAGGCTGAGCCCCGGCGTGAACCTTTGCCCAATGGCGCGGGTCCAGTCGACCGTTCCCGGATTGAAGCGCTGTGCAGGAAATGCGGGCGGTTCCGGCGCGTTTTCGGACACATAATACCCTGACCGCCCACGCGACGACAGATAATCGTCCGCGACCAGTTCGGTATAGGCCAGCGTCACGGTGATCCGGCTGACGCCCAGATGTGCGGCCATCTTGCGCGAAGAGGGCAGGCGCTCTCCCGGACGGAACCGCCCCGCAAGGATGCCTTGCGCAACCATCTGCTGAATGCGCGCTTGCAGCGTGCCTTCTGCCGATGGGTCAAGAAAAAAGGTTTCAACTGAAATGGACATGATCTGGCCTTAGGACGGGGTCAGACTGGACCTAAAAGGAGGGATGCACAAGCTGGTTTGCAGTTCAACGTATTGGTTGAGGGCGCAAATCTTGGATTGCACCGACGGAAAACCGAGGCGTGCGCGTTTCAAGCTCAGATCCGACAGGAGGGCGCTGTGAAAATCTTGCAAATCATGTTCATCGCTGTGGTGGGAAGCGTGTCTTTCGCCACCTATCTGACGTCAGAAACCTTGCACCCCTCTTGTGCGATGGCGGAGCGGGAAACCGTCTTTCCCGCTCCGGTTCGGTTCTAGCCCAAGACCCGTGTGATCGCGGCATCCACCGCCTCTGTCACCTGATCAAGGTCATCTTTGGTCGCGATCAGGGCCGGCGCGAACAGCAAGGTGTTGTTGTAGCCCGGCAATGACCGGTTCGTGGCCCCGATGATGACACCTTGCGCCATGCAGTCTGCAACGATAGCGGCGACTTGCTTTTCATCGACGGGGTCCTTGGAGTCGCGGTCCTTGACCAGTTCGGCACCCGCAAACAGGCCCATGCCGCGCACGTCGCCGATCCATTTGTGTTTGTCCATCAACGCCAGCAGGTTTCCCTTGAGGTGCGCACCCATCGCCACTGAATTGCCGCGCAGGTCCTCTTCCTCGATGATCTTCATGTTCTCGATTGCAGCCGCAGGACCCGCCGTGCAGCCCCCGAAGGTCGAGATATCGCGGAAATAGCTCATTTTGTCGGTGTCGTCCTTGAACATGTCAAAGACGCGGTTGGTGGTAACGCAGCAGGAAATCGCGGCATAGCCGGAGGCCACACCTTTGGCCATCGTCACGATATCGGGCTGGACGCCGAACTGCTGATAGCCGAACCAAGTACCGGTGCGGCCCAATCCGCAGACCACCTCGTCGATGTGCAAAAGGATATCGTATTTCTTGCAGATTTCCTGCACCCGCTGCCAATAGCCTTGGGGTGGAACGATAATCCCGCCGCCTGCCGTGATCGGCTCGAGGCAAAGCGCGCCGATGGTGTCTGCGCCTTCGGCAAGGATCACGTCTTCAATGGCTTGGGCGGCCTTTGCCCCGTATTCCTCGCCGACCGACCCGTCCTGCGAACGATATTCCAAACAGTGCGGGACGCGAACAAAACCGGGCGTGAAGGGGCCGTATTGCGCGTTGCGCTCGTCCTGCCCGCCTGCGGACATCGTGCCGATGGTCGAGCCGTGGTAATCACGTTCGCGGTAGAGGATCTTGTTCTTCTTGCCGCCGTAATGTTTGTGGCTGATCTGGCGGACCATCTTGAACGCTTTTTCGTTCGCCTCGGACCCCGAGTTGGCATAGTAGACCCGATCCAGACCCGGCATCTTGTCGATCAGCATTTCTGCGAACTGCGCGCCGGGGATTGTCCCCAGGGAACCGCCAAAAAAGCACATCTTGGTCACGGCGTCAGAAATCGCCTTGCCCATGCGTGCGCGACCATAGCCGATGTTGACGGTCCAGACACCGCCCGACACGGCATCGACATGTTCCTTGCCTTTGATGTCCCAAAGCCGAAGACCTTTGCCTTCGACGATGATCCGCGGATCAATCGTCTCGTATGGTTTATGCTGGCTGAGATGATGCCAGACATGCGCCCGGTCAGCTTCAACCACATGGCCGGGATCGTTTGCGAAGGTTTGCGTGTCCATTTCCGGTGCTCCAAAGACAAAAGGGAAAAGGCTGCGCGAATCCGATTCAGCGCCCGCCAGTATTCTGTGCAGTTTGCCTATAGGCGTGCACAGCTCAATAGGGCCAGATGGTGTGCATAGATATAGCCAAACCAGATGTTATCCGCTAAGGTCTAACGGGCTTTTTGAATTTAACGCAATGAAATTAAAGAAATAAATTTCAGCAATCTGGTGCGGTGGCCGGAAATGAGCGCTGAGTTGCCCGATATCGGCGATTGACCAATGGTCATGAATTTCTTTGGCTAATCCCTGACTTGTCGATTTCTTGGGGGACCACGAAGCGGCGGGGGCAATCAGGCGTTTGAACGGCGCCATTCAACCGGCTGGTCAGGAACAGACTTGGAACAGGTCTGATTTCATGCTCAGTTAACTTAACAAAGGCAGGACAAACCTGTCGATCTATCCGGTTCTCGACTGGGGGAACCGCAACATGGGAGACCTAGGATGAACATCAAGAAAGCATTAATGAGTGCCGCCGCTGGCGTGGCCCTTCTGACGGGGGCGACACAGGCAACGGCCGCCGGACATGGCGAAATCACTGTCGGCTATTTCCTTGAATGGCCGATGCCGTTCCAGTTTGCCAAGGTGAACGGGACCTATGACGAAGTTATGGGTGTCAAGGTCAACTGGGTCAGCTTTGACGCAGGCACAGCCATGTCCGCCGCGATGGCATCGGGCGACGTGCAGATTTCTGTCAGTCAAGGTGTGCCACCTTTCGTGGTCGCCGCCTCTGCGGGTCAGGATCTCCAGATCCTCGACGTCGCGGTATCTTACGCGGAGAATGACAACTGCGTTGTGGCGTCCGGCCTTGAAATCGACGCAAGCAGCGCATCCGAACTTGCTGGCAAGAAAGTTGCAGTTCCACTTGGCACTGCGGCACACTATGGCTTTTTGCGCCAGATGGACCACTTTGGCGTAGACCTTACATCGCTTGACGTGGTCGATATGGCACCGGCCGAAGGTGCGGCTGCCATTGCCCAAGGTCAGGTTGATATGGCCTGTGGTTGGGGTGGTGCACTGCGCCGCATGAAAGAGCATGGGAACGTGCTTTTGACCGGAGCAGAGAAGGAAGCATTGGGCATTCTGGTGTTTGACGTGACATCCGCACCAGCGAGCTTTGTCGCCGAAAACCCCGAACTGGTCACCAAGTTTCTTGAAGTGACCGCCGCTGCGAACGCCGCTTGGAACGATGGTTCGGGTGTCGCGGAAATGCTGCCTGTTATCGCAAATGATGCGGGTATGGATGAGGCCGCAACCGCCGAAACGATGGCAACCTTCGTGTTTCCGGATGTCGCAACGCAACTGTCCGAGGCATGGCTTGGTGGCGCTGCACCTTCGTTTATGAAGGGCGTGGCTGATGTGTTTGTAGAATCCGGTTCGATCCCTGCGGCGCTGGACAGCTATGCACCCAGCATCAACATCGGACCGTTGAGTGCCGTCAACGCGATGTAATCCGACGCGGCTGGCGCGAGGGCAACCTCGCGCCAGTCTTTTTTTGCTTTTTTCCTGATGAATCTTGCGACAGGCCAGCAAGGTTTTTCAGGGAAAACGAAGGGGCCGGATATGTCGGGGTTACAAATAGAGAGATTGTCGATGCGATTTGACCTGCCCAACGGTTCGTCCGTTCAGGCACTCAAGGATGTATCGCTTGATCTCAAGGCAGGAGAGTTGCTTTCGGTGCTTGGTCCTTCGGGGTGTGGCAAGACAACACTCTTGAATATCGTTGCGGGTTTTCTGGCCCCGACCGACGGAAAGATCATTCTCAACGGGCATCAGGTCAAGGGCCCTGCCGCAGAGAGGGGCATGGTGTTCCAGCAAGGCGCGCTGTTCGAGTGGATGAGCGTGCGCGAGAATGTCGGCTTTGGTCCGTCGATGAAGGGCATGCCGAAAGTTGAAAAGGCCAAGATCGTCGATCACCTGCTTGACGTTGTGGGCCTGCAGGACTTCAAGGAAAAAGCCGTTTACGAATTGTCGGGCGGCATGCAGCAGCGTGTCGCTTTGGCCCGGTGTCTGGCCAACGAACCCGATGTCATCTTGATGGACGAACCGCTTGGCGCGCTTGATGCGCTGACCCGCGAGAAAATGCAGGGGCTCGTTCTGAAACTATGGAAAGAGACCGGCAAGACGATCATCCTGATTACCCACTCTGTCGAAGAAGCCCTGCTTTTGGGCGAGCGCCTGATCGTCATGGCCCCGCGTCCGGGCCGGATCCACACCGAATACCGCCTGCCATTCGCAGAAATGGGCGTGGGGCAAGACCTGCGCGAGGTCAAAAAGCACCCAAAGTTCGGTGAGACCCGCGAGGAAATTCTCGGGATGATCTGGGACATGGAAGAAGAAATCATGGGCCGGACGGAGGACGCATAATGGAACTTCTAGGAGATCTCTGGGGCGAGTTGATCGCCGTCTTGCAAACACTGTTGATCGCGGCCCCTTTCATCATCGGATATATCCTGTTGATCCTTCTGATGATGGTGATCTGGAGCGGTATAAAACGGTTGCTCACACCCAAAAAGGACTATGGATCGCTCAAGACTGTCACCTTCGGTGACGAAAGCGCAGTCACGTCGAACACGGTCGCTTCAGTTGTCTCGATCGTGCTGATCTTTGTGCTTTGGGGCGCTTTCACCGGGTCGAGACTGCTGCCCGGTTTTCTGCATGCCCCTGGTCCCTTTATCGGTGAGGGGTCGTTTACATACACGATCACGACACCCGCAGGCGAAACGGACGATGCGGTGGTTTCGGTGATCGTGCATC
>CAYGMX010000039.1:0-13158 GCA_964351055.1 uncultured Loktanella sp.
AGTTACGCGTCTGTGAGATTGGAAAATCTGTTGACCCTGAAAACGTGGTCGGTGAATCCATCGGCATTGAAAAGATCAGCGCGGCTGCGGCTTCACTGCTTTTCGCCGAGCTGAAAGAGATGATGGAAAACCCCTTTCATATGCACGAACACTATGAAGCGGCCTACGCGCGGTTAGTCGCAAAGGGGGTTCCCTTCCACTTGATGGACATCACCGCGATGAAATGGACCGGGATTGATACGGTCGAAGATTTTGCAGCGGCAAACGCGATGTTTGGCTCACCCATCACGACCGTATCGCGCGGACAGCAGCGGGCACTGGATGAAGCGGGTTCGACGCCGCCACGTCCAGCCATGCCCACAACCTAATTCATTACGCGTCCATGACGGGCACGTGATGCATATCGCAGCCACGCTTTGCCAATATGGCATTGGTTCGCTGCATTTTGGAAGGACAGACCATGACCAAAGGTAAGAACAGCAAAAAAGAGTCCAAGAAACCAAAGCAAGAAAAGCCGAAAGTCTCTGCAACGGCGAATTCCAACGCCGGAAAGCCTGCAATCTCGATCGCGGGTAAGAACGTGAAGTAAGACGGTGAGGGCGACCGTCTTGGAGATAACATCCGAGATGACCCATCCGGAAAAAATATAGTTTACCAGCCACTTGCGGCAGCCTGTTGGCATAGTCATCTCGGTTGTATTGGCACTCAGGTGTGGCGAGTGCCAATACGTCTCTACGCATGCCACCCATCCCCGGAAATCCCGAAAAGGAGCATTTCCATGACGTTTACCCCCCTCCATGACCGCGTTCTCGTGCGTCGCATCGAAAGCGACGAAAAGACCTCCGGCGGCCTGATCATTCCCGACTCTGCCAAGGAAAAACCCCAAGAAGGCGAAGTCGTCTCTGTCGGTGCCGGTGCAAAGGACGAAGCTGGTGCGCGCATTGCCATGGATGTCAAAGCCGGTGACAAAATCCTGTTCGGAAAATGGTCCGGCACCGAAATCAAGCTCGACGGTGAAGAGCTGTTGATCATGAAAGAGAGCGACATTCTGGGCATCATGGCCTGACCGACGCTGCTTCATTTACTCATTCAATTAGGAATACCGACATGTCTGCCAAAGACGTCAAATTCGGCACGGATGCCCGTGACCGCATGCTTAAGGGCATCAACACACTCGCCGATGCTGTCAAAGTCACACTTGGCCCAAAAGGGCGTAATGTGGTCCTTTCCAAATCCTACGGCGCACCGCGCATCACCAAGGACGGTGTCACTGTCGCAAAGGAAATAGAACTGTCCGACCCTTTTGAAAACATGGGTGCACGGCTGGTTAAGGATGTCGCATCGCGCACCAACGATGAGGCCGGAGACGGCACTACGACCGCAACCGTTCTGGCGCAAGCAATCGTCAAGGAAGGCATGAAGGCTGTCGCTGCGGGCATGAACCCGATGGATCTCAAACGCGGGATCGACAAGGCGGTTACGGCCGTCATCGCCGAGGTGAAGACCATGTCCCGCCCTGTGGGCGATACCGCAGAGATCGCCAAAGTCGGCACCATCTCGGCCAATGGCGAAGCAGCAATCGGCCAACAGATCGCGGATGCGATGGCAAAGGTGGGCAATGAAGGCGTCATAACCGTTGAAGAAAACAAAGGGCTGGAAACTGAAACCGAAGTGGTCGAAGGGATGCAGTTTGATCGCGGCTACCTGAGCCCGTATTTCGTGACAGAACCGGCCAAGATGACCGCGAACCTTGAGGATTGCGTCATACTGTTCCACGAGAAAAAGCTTTCATCATTGGCATCGATGGTCCCCTTGCTTGAGGCTGTCATGAAAGCGGACAAACAGCTTTTGGTCATAGCCGAAGACATCGAAGGCGAAGCGCTGGCAACCCTTGTCATCAACAAGCTGCGCGGCGGTCTGAAGGTTGCTGGCGTCAAGGCCCCCGGTTTCGGGGATCGCAGGAAGGCGATGCTGCAAGACTTAGCCGTGCTAACTGGCGGGCAGGTGATTTCCGAAGAACTGGGGATCAAGCTTGAAAATGTCACCATGGATATGCTGGGGGATGCCAAGAAGATCACAATCACAAAAGACACGACAACAGTGATCGACGGGGCCGGTGACAAGGCCGCAATCGCTGCACGTGTGACGCAGATTCGAGCGCAGATCGAAGAGACCACGTCGGACTACGACAAAGAAAAACTCCAGGAACGGCTTGCGAAACTGGCCGGCGGCGTGGCGGTTATCAAAGTCGGCGGCGCGACCGAGATAGAAGTGAAGGAACGCAAGGACCGTGTCGATGACGCCCTCAATGCCACCCGTGCAGCTGTACAGGAAGGTGTTGTGCCCGGCGGCGGTGTCGCACTTGTCCATGCAGGCAAGGTGCTTGAAGGGCTAAAAGGTGACAATGCAGATCAGGCTGCGGGTATAGCAATTATCCAAAAGGCGTTGCAGGCTCCTTTGCGCCAGATCGCGGAAAATGCGGGTGTCGACGGATCGGTTGTTGCCGGAAAGATCATCGAGAACACCAGCAAGTCATTCGGCTATGACGCGCAAACCGAAACTTACGGTGATATGCTGAAGGCCGGTGTGATTGATCCGACCAAGGTCGTGCGGATCGCCTTGGAATATGCCGCATCTGTTGCTGGTCTGCTGATCACCACAGAGGCGATGGTGGCGGACAAACCAGCCAAGAACAGTAGCAACAGCATGCCCGACATGATGTAGACACACGCGCAAAGCGACCAGCAGGTGATTTCCTGCTGGTCGCCAGCACTTTCCAAAGTCTTGGCTGGCTGGATGCGGCAATGCCGCAAGTCTGGTGAGACCCCGTTCAAACAAGCTTTAACTTACATGGAGCACAGATGCGCTCTATCGGTTTCGTTTGGTATTGGCGCAGAATCCGGTCATACAAAACAATGATCTCCACTTCATTGAAGTCAGTTTTGCATCACGCCAGATACTTCCCCTTGTGGTCGGCGCTGACAGCTGCTCGGTGGCGCTCTTTTGACGCTCGGTTACGTGGATTGGGGACAAAATTTGAAAACATGATGCGTTGGTTTCCGCCTGCAAGGAGCCGATTTAACCGCGAAGCCAAGCGGGTTTTTCCCAATATGCCGCGCGGTGCGCGCGCAAAGCTGGGCCAGGATATGGGCCGGCATATGGGGAGAACATTGTTTGAGATTTATCATGAAGCTGAGTTTCAAACTCAACACCATAAATTCATGGCCTCAGGTCCCGGCCTTGTCGCCCTGAAGCAGGCTCAAGCGGCCGGCAAGGGGGCGATTATTGTTTCCGGCCATTTTGGACAGTGGGAAGCTGTTCGCGCCGTGATCAAAATGCACGGGCTTGAAAGTGGAGCTGTGTATCGACCGCACAAGAACCGCCACTACGAGCGCCGCATTCTTGCTGGTATCGAGGCAGGAGGGAAACCGATTTTGGCAACGGGCCACGTCGGAACCCGGGCGCTTGTGCGGCATCTGCGCGATGGCGGCATTATTTCAATCTTGTTGGATGAAAAATATTCCGAAGGTGTACGGATACCGTTTCTCGGCATGCCGCCTTCACATCTCTCTCGGCAGCCCAGCTTGCACTTAGATACGATCTGCCCATGATCCCTGCATTTGGCACCCGCATTGATGACGGGAACGCATTTCGCGTGGAATTCGAAGCCCCGATTCCTCATACCGACAGCATCACCATGACGCGTGTTTTTAACGACAGTCTATCTGCGCGGATCATGGCGGATCCAGAACGGTGGTACTGGATGTTAGGACGCTGGGACGGTGCTTGAAGGTACTTGGTTCGCTAGCCGATCCTGCAATGTGCAAAATGCAGAGCTGTCAACCTATGACCGGTTTGAGGAGGTTCTCGGACCTTGGTGCATATTGCATCATTCGACAGTTCGGGCTCTTTGCTGCCTTTCTCCGTATCGCGGCAATCGAACAGTTATTTCTGTTTGGTAGGGTCGCTCACAGCCCATACCGGACATTGGCGTTGCAAGTTAAATGATGCGGTGCGGCTCTCCGAACCGGACATTCGCTGCAGCAGCACAATTTTCTATTCGTCGGATGACTGCTGCGCGGGATGAGCTGCCCTTTGCTTATCTAAGGTCAAATGCCGAACACTTAGCAGGGCGACAATTGAATAGTCCCCAATGAGCAACCATCACTCAAAAACTTTACATTTCTTCGAACATAGGGAGAGTAAAGGGAGAAAACTACAAGGAACTTCGTAGTGCCCATACGCGATCCGGCCATTCAGCGCATTCGCGCGCGAAGAAATCACAGCTGCTATGGGATGGGGTTGGGCATTATCATTCTGGATGATGTTTACCCAGGATTTCCCGGCGATGTTCGTAACGCCAGTGCCTTTCCCTTCCCTATTCAATACGAAATCGCTGAGGGCGTCGACATCAAACAATTGGTTAGAGGTGAAGACAAGGACGTATTGCTGGAGCCTGTGCTCGCGGCCGCGCGCAAGCTTGAGCGTATGGGCTGCCGCGCGATTGCAGCCGAATGCGGCTATTTTGCCTGGTTCCAAAACGAAATCGCTGCGGCAGTAAGTGTCCCTGTCTTCTCATCAAGCCTTGTGCAGGTGTCAATGGCCCAAACACTCATCGGTAATGACAAGGTTGTCGGCATTCTCGCCTCCGAGAGCAGAGAATTGCATAATCGGCACCTGACGTCGGTTGGGGTGGAACTGGGATCAAACTATGTTGTCGGCGGGGCAATGGACGACGGGAAATGCCCGCAGTTCAACAGTCTGTGGACCAAGGATCTGCGGCCTGACATTCCCACAGCAGATTATGCAAAGGCGGAACTTGAACTTTTGTCTGTGGCCAAGGCATTTGCCGCCGAACATCCCACGATGGGTGCAATGGTGCTCGAATGCACTGGGTTTCAGCCCTTCGCTCGCTCGATCCAACGCGAGATCGAAATGCCAGTGTTCAGTTGGTCCACGTTGCTCGACTATGCCTATTCAGTCGTGGCACATCGCGACTTCTATGGGCATGTATAGAACGCGGTAATCAGCATTTTCTCATAAATAAACGGCAGTCTTAGAACCAGTGCCCCTAGGTCTACCAACGGCTTCAATGGGCGGATTTGGTGCATTGCGCCACGTACTCTCCTGACGCGTTCTTCTCTGGTGTGTGTTGTTGCACCCAGCTATTGGCTGAGGCAACGAGTGGTGCAGGCGGAAAAAGATAATGATGGCGACGAATGAAGACAGCCCCCACGGGCTCGCTCTAGCCGTGACGGCCTATGTCATGTGGGGGTTTCTGCCGCTTTATATGAAAGCTCTGGCACATGTGCCGCCGACCGAAGTGATCGCGCATCGGGTGATCTGGTCGGTACCTATTGCGGCTGTGATCCTGCTCGCGATGCGGCGCACAGCCGATATCCGTGCCGCTCTTTCCAGGCCGCGCAAGATGGGCATGGCAGCGGTGACTGCGGCGCTGATCTCGATCAACTGGGGGATTTACGTCTGGGCGATCGGTTCGGGCCATGCGCTTGACGCGGCACTTGGCTATTACATCAATCCGCTTTTCAGTGTCGCACTCGGTGCCCTGCTGCTGGGCGAAAGGCCACGGGGGGCGCAGCTTTTCGCAATCGTGCTGGCGGCGGTGGCGGTTGTGGTGCTGGCGGTCGCGGCGGGGCAGGTACCCATAGCGGCACTGGGCTTGACGTTCAGTTGGGGGTTCTATGCCTACTTCAAGAAGAGCCTCCCGGTCGGCCCGGCGCAGGGCTTCTTTCTCGAGGTGCTGCTGCTGAGCCCGCTTGCGTTGGCAATCATCGTGTGGGCGAGTATGAACGGTCGAAGCCATTTCGCAACGGGGTCTGCGCAGGATACATGGCTGCTATTGAGCGCCGGGCTTGTGACGGCGGTGCCGCTGATCATCTATGCGACCGGGGCCAAGCTGCTGCGGCTTTCGACGATCGGCATTCTGCAGTATATCGTGCCGACCATGATTTTTCTTACTGCTGTCTTCGTCTTTGACGAACCGTTCGGTACGGCGCGGATGATCGCCTTTCCGATGATTTGGACAGCGCTGGTAATCTACACTGTTTCGCTCATCCGCCAGTCCCGTCGCGCCCGCCATGCCGAGATGATCGCGCCTGATCCGCTGTGAACGTCGGGCGTTCTGACTTAACGTGCTATGACGGAAGCTACCAATGGAGGCTTTCGCGATCGTCCTGCGAATAGATTTAGTGTCAAATGTCCGCTACGATTTCACCCCGCATTTCCCCTGTCATGCGTGTCATATCCTCTCTGTGGACCGATCTACGAACCTCGTCGATTTTTAGCTCCGCCGCATCCCTCGTGGCCTTGTCTGGCCATTCGGTGATGGCGGCGCTGGTCCGATCACTGGTGCGGATGACGGTGACGCGATTTGCCCCGAAACCCTTAAGTGCGGGAAGGCGTTTTTCTTCGATTGCACGCATAGAAATATGGTAGTCGGTTCCGTCTGCGATTTCCCAAGTCGTTATTGTGATATAGCGCATTTTCTCCTCCATTGGTTGTCGTTTCATTCTAGCACAATGCGGACCTCATGGATTGATCGTAATCATGCTTGAGTAAAACATCTGATGGATTGTGAGGTGTAATATGGACTTAATATCCCTGCGCGAATGAATGACGCCCGAGGCACGAACGGCCCAAACCGGACCTTCATGACATTCGCAGCGAACAGCAGTAAAGAGCCCATCACTACCTAAATGCAGCTTAGATATGAACATCAACTAATGCCGCCGTCGAGCTAGCTCCCGATAGAGCGCAGGTGGCGATACGCCGATCTGATCGGCCACATTGATCCACTCACCCCTAGGCGGCGCGCCATTCAGATCAAGCCAGGCATCCAACCTGTCTGAAACACGCCGCAGGCGCAGTATTTCAATCCGGGCGCGTTGCGATTGAACAGCCTTGGCATGCGTTTCTACTAGACTCATTGAGGCATCAGGCCACTGGCGTAGAGCGGCTACAAATTTGGTTCGCGACAAAACCGCGACATAAGCATCAGAACGCGCAACTGCATCGCAGTGGTACGTTTCTGCGAACAGCGAGGCTTCGGCTAACGCCGCACCTGGACCCGCGACATGCAAGGTCAAAAGTCCACCGTCCTTGAGCGGGCGTTCCAGCGCAACGGATCCTGCGCTGATCAGAAACATCGACCGAACCGGATCGCCCCGGCGAAAAAGGACATCGCCCTTTGCAAAATTGCGCACCGGGGCATCCTCGAATATCTGCGTCCACTCCGACATGATAGAAATCATACGGGGAATTCCTATCATGCGATAGGGTCGTGCAAAATAGAAAGGACAAAACATGCGGCTTGGTATCGTTATCGCTGTTCTCGCGCTGGTCAGCACAGGGGCTATGGCGGTTGCTCAAATGGATCGTTCGGGACATGGCAGTGACATGGATCACGACTTGCACAGCCAAGTGACTGCGACAGATGCGAGCGTTTTGCGAGAGCCGGGGCAAGGGGCCTTTGCCGCGCTGTCCGAAGTCGTGCGGGTTCTGGAGGCTGACCCCGAGACGGACTGGTCACGTGTCGAAATTGCCGGTCTGAGGTTACATCTGGTCGATATGGACAGGCTCGTTACGCATGCTGTTGTGTCGGACGCAAAGCTGCCCAACGGTATCGCGGCAACGGCCACGGGTGATGCTGAAACGATGGCCACACTGCGGCGTATGGTTCCGGCGCATGCGGCGCAGCTCGCGCGCGATGATCGTTGGGCAGTGACGGCGTCCGAAACACCTGAAGGCGTGGTGTTGCAAGTAACGAGCGATGATCCGGCTGTCGTTGCCCGCATTCATGGCCTGGGTTTCTTCGGTCTGATGGCAAGTCAGGATCACCACAGAGCTCATCACCTGATGATAGCGCGAGGCGAGGAAGCCCACCGGCACTGATCCTACGCGACATGATGTATCTACCTGATTACTTGCAATTCAACAGGTACCCCTTGTAGACCTTCTTCTGTGGTAATGATCCGCGCCATTCTGATCGCGTGTGTGACGTTTTCTGCATCGCTCTCCGCAGCGATGGATGCGGGAAATATGAAGACTGCCGAACACCATCATGAGGCTGCTCCGAGTGTGGCTGACGACGCGCCGGTTTGCTGCGACGAAAGTACCGAGCATGGCAATAACTGCCATGCCCTGCCAGCTGTTCTTGCATATGCAGGTGGTGTCATTGCAGCACCTCCGAGCAGTGCAGACATGCTCATCTTGGCCAGCCTTTTTCTCACCGGCATTGAACCATCAGGTCCTCTCGATCCTGCGCGCCGCGCAACTTTGCCCACAAATCACTCTGATACGGGCTTTGCCCGCTTCCCTGAATTTGGGGCGCACACCTATCGAGAGGAAGTCTCATGAAACTGACTAAGACTGTTCTTGCCATCTCTTCCGCTACTGCACTCGCGCTCGGCCTCACCTCCTTCGGAATGGCTGACATGGCCAATGCGGAGGGCCATCCCGACATGGCGCATCATGGCACAATGCACCTAATCAAAAGCCCTACCCCCGACATGCACCGCGTGCATCATTCGGTGCGCCCCGAAGAGACAAATAGTAATTTCGGGTTCAATCTTCCTTGGTGGGATCGGTTACTGGGCACCTATAGGGCACAGCCTTCAGCCGGGCATGAGGATATGTCGATTGGGATTGAGCAGTTCCGAACAAAGCGCGACCTTTGGCTCGACCGTATGCTGGTTCAGCCCATCAAGGGCCCCGCAAGCGGCTATCCAATTCATCGTGAGACTGGACGGAAGTTGTGATCGTGGTTTCATGCCTCAAGAAATCGAGAGGTGTCACTATGAGCGATGCAAACGGCCCAAAACAGACCGTCACGAAGTAGTCGATATGCTGCGGCGCGGCCCGTCGAACCAGCCATTCGCCGTAAGTGCATAATATAAGTGGTCGCAGACTTGGAGCAGCGTCGAACTTCAACATGTATCGGCAATCTATGCGGCGAATTCCAAATCTTGTCTCTAGCTACAAGATGCGGTGGTCGCCCGTCAGAACCCCTGTCGCTCCAGTTCGCCGGTAATCAACTGTCGCGCTGCTTCGTTGCGGATAGGAAAGGCCGTGAGATACTGCGCGACCGACGCGTCCGGTTTGCGCCGTCGCGTATCCTGTCGCCAGCGGCTGGCCTGTTGGTGCCGGCCATCCAACCCATTAGCCACCGCCGCAATCATGGAAATAAGGTAGTGGGCACCGGGAGTGGACGCCGCACGGTCAGCCCAGCGGGCTGCACCACGCATGTCACCGGCTTGGATCAGAGCCTGCGCACGCACGCCGTGAATGCCATAGAGCAGCGGGTCGAGCGGGCTGAGTTGGAGCGCGGCATCAAGTCCCGTGTTAACCTTTGCGATGTCTCCGGTCATCAGTGCTGAAAAACTGCGGGCATAGAACCCCTGCGCGTAATTGGGATTGAGTTCGATCGCACGTTCGAACCAGCCCATTGCGATCTCGTGCTCGTTCGACAGCCAAAAGGATCGCCCCATCGTGTAATGTGTGAACGGGTCAAGCGGATCCAGTTCCATCGCACGTTCGGCATGACGCCGTGCAGATATGGCTGCCTCTTGGTCGCTCGGCCCCAGATGCAGGAATGCGTCGATGAAGCGGGTGAACGAAAGACCTGCGTGAGCGCGGGCAAATCGCGGATCAAGCGTGATTGCGTGCTGGAAATGCGCGTTGGCAATCTGATTTGCCGCGGGAGTGAAACGGTAAAGCTGTGTCAGTCCAAGGTGAAAGGTCTTCCAAGCATCAAGCTTCTCGAACCCTTCTCGGCTTGCAACACGCCCTTCGTTCTGTGGGATATGAAGGTCAAGCGCGGTCACGACATGCACAACAACTTGCTGGCGCAAGTCCTCGAGCCCGTCCATCGGGGCAGTCAATCGGTCGCCCCATATCACTTCGCCCCTGCTTGCATCAGCCAGTTCCAAGACCACGGTCAACTTGCCGCCAAGACTTTCGACGAAGCCCGACAAGACATAGCCAGCCCCCAACGCCGTTCCTACCAGATCAAGATCATCCGTACCCTGACGAAACCGGAAAGATGATCCGCGCGCAATTACTGCCAGCCACCTTAGACGAGACAGCGCCTGGATAATTTCATGCGGGATTGCTTCGGCCAGAATTGCAAGATCTGCTGTGCGGCCCAAGGGCTGAAAAGGCAGAACGGCAATAGAAGGGCGGGATAGGTCTGCTGCGGTCTCATCGGTGACGGTTTCGGCAAAGTTGGATCGCAGGGCGACAGTTTCAGTAACATCTGCCACGAACCTGAAACCTTTGCCATGGATCGTGCGGATCAGGGCTTGCCGGTGCCCGTCATCACCAAGCGCCTGTCGTGCAGACCTGATCCGACTGGAAATGCTGGCATCAGACACGCTGCGGTCATCCCAGACAGCTTTCGCGATCTCGTCCTTGCCAACCATTCGGTGACGATGCCGGATCAGATGGAGGATTAGCACGAGCACTTGCGGTTCAGCATGGACCGGCTCGCCTTTGTGGGCGAGTTCGAACCCGTCGGGGTCAAGTCGGTAGTCGCCAAATTGCCACGTCATGCGACAGGATACCGCAGTTTTCTGCATTTCTACAGGAAATCTTCAGGACTGCTTCAAGCGCGGCAACGCTGAGCCCCGCATCATGCCAGCCAGCAGACAGGTGCCAAGCATACCTATCAACTCACCCAACCGCCAACGGAGACGAGAATGACAGCCAAATCAACGATCCGCAAAACGCAAGGGCGGGGCCGTCTGTTCGGCTCGATCCTTGACACAGTCGGTGACACGCCCGTCATCCGCATAAACAATCTCGCACCCGAAGGTGTACGCCTTTACGTCAAGGCCGAATTTTTCAACCCGTCGGCGTCTATCAAGGACCGGCTCGCGCTCAACATCATCGAAGCGGCAGAACGCGCAGGTGCGATTAAGCCCGGCCAGACCGTCGTCGAGGCGACAAGCGGCAATACCGGCATTGGGCTGGCTATGGTCTGCGCACAAAAGGGCTATCCTTTGGTGGTGACGATGGCCGACAGCTTTTCGGTCGAGCGGCGGCAGTTGATGCGGATGTTGGGTGCCAAGGTGGTGCTGACCCCACGCGCGGAAAAGGGCACGGGAATGTACCGCAAGGCGGTTGAACTGGCCGAGGCGCACGGATGGTTTCTGGCGCGTCAGTTCGAAACGGACGCAAACGCCGATATCCACGAAGCAACAACGGCGCGTGAAATCATCAACGATTTTGCAGGAGACAGGTTGGATTGCGTCGTCACCGGATATGGGACCGGCGGCACGGTCGCGGGTCTGGCCCGCGTTCTGCGCAAGGAGCGGCCAGACACAAAGATCATCCTGACCGAACCCGCCAACGCCGCGCTGATCACAAGCGGGGTCGCACAAGAGCGGGATGCAAACGGTTCTCCTGCCGCCAGTCACCCCGCTTTCGAGCCGCATCCTATCCAAGGCTGGACACCCGATTTCATTCCGCTGGTGCTGCAAGAAGCAGTGGATACCGGCGGCTATGATGAACTTATTCCAGTATCCGGGCCTGACGGTATCGCATGGGCAAAGAAACTCGCGTCCCAAGAAGGCATCCTGACAGGCATTTCGGGCGGGTCGAGCTTTGCCGTTGCCATGAAGATTGCAGAACGGGCGGAAAAAGGCGCGGTGATCCTAGCCATGCTACCCGACACCGGCGAACGCTACCTGTCCACGCCCCTGTTTGCGGACATTCCAGAGGACATGGACGACGGCGAACGCGCCCTATAAGCATCGACACCCGGATACCGAATGGCGGCTGAATAGTGGATCTGAAACCACTGAGAAAACGATAAATATCGAGCTTGGAACAACTTTAGAGGAGCCGCTATGCAACTTTACATGATCCGCCGCCCCAGTGCCTGGGCCAATCAGGCCGAACTGGAAAAGACTGCCGAAACCTCTGCGCGCATCGGCGACGAAGATATGCCCGACAAGGTGCGTTGGATTCGGTCTTACGTCGTCAATGAACCCGACGGACGGCTGGGTACCGCTTGCATATACGAAGCAGTGGACGAGGACGCCCTGCGTGAACATGCGCGCTGCGTCGGCATGCCCGGAAACGATATCGTCCCGATCGGGGCCACGGTTGTAGTGCGACCGGACCCCGGCTGAGCGGTGAGATAATTCCGGATCAAAACTGACGTAAAGAGAGGGAACAGAATTGGCCTACGACACGCAACTTTCCAGACACGAGACCCTTGACCCTACCGATTGGGAAGCCGCCCGTTTGCTGGCTCACGAAATGGTTGACGATGCCATCACCCGGCTTCAGGGTTTGCGCGACGGACCGGTCTGGCAGCCGATGACGGATGATGTTACGCGGGCGGGCTTTTCCGGCCCGCCTCCTGGAAGCCCTGCGCCACTGGAAACGGTCTATGCCGATGTCAGAGACAGGCTCTATCCCCATGCGATGGGCAACATCCATCCCCGCTTCTGGGCTTGGTACATGGGGGCGGGATGCCTGACGGGCGCATTGGCAGATTTTCTTGCGGCGATTGACGGCTCGAACCTCGGTGGCGGCAATACCGCGGCCAATCTTGTAGACCAGCAGGTTACCGACTGGCTCCGGCAGATGATGGGCTTTCCTGAGGGTGCAAGCGGCAACCAGGTCAATGGCGGGTCGATGGCAAATATTATTGGGCTGACGGCAGCGCGCAACGCCATGGCGGGCGTGGACCTTCACAGACATAGTATCGCGGATCTTGACGCACCGCTGCAATTCTATGCCTCCGATCAGGTGCACAGTTGTCATCTCAAGGCGATGAACCTGCTCGGGCTGGGCGGCAAGGCCCTTGCCCGGGTGGCCAGCGACTCCAGCTTTCGTATGGACCTTGACGCATTGCGCCGGAGGGTGCGCGCTGACCGCGATTATGGCCTGCGTCCTGCCTGTGTGATCGCCACAGCGGGCACCACGAATACCGGCGCCATCGATCCGCTACCCGAGATTGCCGATTTCTGCGGCGAACAGGGGATGTGGTTGCACATCGACGGTTGCATCGGTGCGCTTTTTGCCATCGCGCCTGCAAACCGGCACTTGGTGCCCGGGATCGAACGGGCGGACTCACTGGCACTGGGCCTGCATACGGGTCTCCAGCCGGCCTGCGCTCGCGGTGGCGGG
>CAYGMX010000040.1:0-13053 GCA_964351055.1 uncultured Loktanella sp.
GGGCGCACGTTGACAGGAAAGCCACGGAACCGTTCGGCGAAGTTCTGGTAGTGCTGGCGCGCCAAAAGCGTTGTGGGCGCGATGATCGCCACCTGCACGCCCGAAAGTGCTGCAACAAAGGCCGCACGGATCGCCACCTCTGTCTTGCCAAAGCCCACGTCGCCGCAAATCAGCCGGTCCATCGGTTTGCCTGCGGCAAGATCGGTCAGCACATCCTCGATCGCGGCCAGTTGGTCGTCGGTTTCCACATAGGGAAAGCGGGCCAGAAACTGGTCCCAGAGCCCCTCTGGAGGGTCCATCGCGGGGGCCGTGCGCAATTCACGCTCTGCCGCGACACGGATCAGACGTTCGGCAATCTGGCGGATGCGTTCCTTGAGCTTGGCCTTTTTCGCCTGCCATGCGCCGCCACCCAGTTTATCAAGCAGACCGGTTTCGTGACCATATTTCGACAGCAGTTCGATATTCTCGACCGGCAGGTAAAGCTTTGAACTTTCGGCATATTCCAGCAAAAGACATTCATGGGCCGCACCCAAGGCGGTGACAACCTCCATGCCCAGATACCGCCCGACACCGTGATCGACATGGACCACCAGATCACCGGGGCTGAGGCTATTGGCCTCTGACAGGAAATTCTCGGCGCGGCGTTTGCGCTTGGTCTGGCGGATCAGGCGGTCGCCCAGCACATCCTGCTCGGAAATCACAGTAAGGCCGGGGGCCTCGAACCCGTGATCAAGTGGCCAGACGGCCAGATGCACGGCGCGTTTGTTGATACGGCTGAAGTCGTTGATCAGGACAACGTCAGCCACGCCTTCGTCTTCGATCAAGCCTTCCAGACGTTCCCGCGCGCCTTCGGAATAAGAGGCGATGACGACAGGTCCATCTGCCAGTTTCACCTTCACATGATCCGCCAAGGCACTGAAAAGACTGATCTGTTCCTGCTGACGCTCGGGTGCGAAATTGCGCCCGATGCGCCCGCCGGCATCAGTGACACCGGGCCCTGTGGCCTGTTTGAGGGCTGCAAACTGGATCACCCGCCGGTCTGCGACGGCTTTTTCCCACGCCGGATCATCCAGATAAAGCAGTTGCGGCGGCGCGGGCTTATAGACGCTGTCCATCCGCCCCTTTTGCGTCAGCGCATGCATCCTTGTGCTGTATTGGTCCGCGATGCTGTCCCAACGGGCCAGCCGCATCGGGGTCATCTGGTCATCAAGCGTGATCGTGGCCTTTGGCAGATAGTCGAACAGCGTTTCGAGATCGTCTTGAAAAAAGCCCAGCCAGTGTTCTACGCCTGCGTGCTTGCGCCCTGCCGATACCGCCTCGTAAAGCGGATCATCCGTCCCTGCCGCGCCAAATTCCAGCCGGTAATTCTGGCGAAAACGGGTGATGGCGGCATCGTCGAGGATGACCTCTGACACGGGTGCCAATTCGATCTCTTTGAGCGTTTCGGTCGTGCGTTGCGTGACAGGATCGAACCGCCGCGCGCCATCAAGCACATCGCCAAACAGATCAAGGCGCACCGGCCCGCTTTGCCCCGGCGGATAGATGTCAATGATCCCGCCGCGCACCGCATAATCGCCGGGCTCCATCACCGTTGGGCTTTGGGTAAAGCCCATGCGCACCAGAAAGTCGCGCAGCGCCTTTTCGTCCATCCGGTTGCCCACCGATGCCTTGAAAGCTGCCTCGCGCAGCAGGCTGCGGGCGGGCACGCGCTGGGTTGCCGCCGAAAGCGAGGTCAGCAGGATGAACTGCGCAGGCATGCCGTGCACCAGCCCTGCGAGCGTGGCCATTCGTGCGGCGGAAATATCGGTATTGGGCGACACGCGGTCATAGGGCAGGCAATCCCACGCCGGAAAAGAAAAGACCGGGACCTGCGGTGCGAAAAACGCCAGTGCAGCCTGCATCGCGGCAAGGCGCTTGTCATCGCGGGCCACATGCACGACGGGCGCGCCCTTTGCCAGCTCTGTCAGGACAAGCTGCGCATCAAACCCCTCTGGGGCGCCACTGACAATGATATGTTTGGGATCGGCCATGCGCGCTGAACTACCCCGCGGGCGGGCGGTGTCAACCGGTTAGAAGAACAACATCGCTTCGAGGTTGAAATACATGCCGTACATCGAGGTGAAAAAGATCGCCACCATCGCGATAACCTGAGTCCAGAAACGCACGCTCAAAAGGCGGCTGACCAGCGCTTGCCCCGCCAGTGGCGTTGCGCGCAACTGATGCGCCAACCGCATGTTGATGGCAATCACAACCGACAGAGGTGCGGCCAGCACAAAAAATCCCTGCGCAAGCTCGAACCCGTAGTAAAAGCCCGCCATGCCAAGCATCGCAAGGGTAAAGGCAAGCAAGGCAGTCAGCGCGACACCGGCTTGATCGTTGATCATCGTAATCCGGCGCACGTTGATCTCGACCAGCGTTTCCAGATCGGCAAGTTCCTGCGGCGGGCACTTGCGGGCGCGATAGAGCACGTCAAAAGGCACACCTATCAGCCAATTACTGGCCGCAGCCCATGACACCGCGACCGCAAGCCAATACCAGATACTTGAGAACGTGTTCAATTCGATCACACGGGTGAGGGCTTCGGTCCAGTCCAAATTCGTCTTCTACCTGTCTTGCTTGGCTCGACCTTACCTAGCGCTGCAATGCGGACTTGCCCAGACTTGTGATGCTTTCAAAACCATGGCACCAATCAAACGTTGTTAAAAAGGCCGCACTTCATGAAACCCACCCTTGCACCCTACCCCGCCACACGTTTGCGCCGGATGCGTAAATCGCCTGCGCTGCGTGCGTTGTCGCGGCAACATACATTGACCGTCGATGACCTAATCTGGCCGGTTTTCGTGATGGACGGCAAGGATGACGAAACCCCCGTCGCCTCTATGCCCGGTGTCATGCGCCGCACTGTTGACCGTGTGGCCAAGGCCGCGGTCGAAGCGCAAGCCCTTGGTATTCCGGCCATCTGCCTGTTTCCCTATACCAGCATGGCGGCCCGCACCGAAGACTGTGCCATGGCATGGGACCCAGAGAACCTGACCAATCAGGCAATCCGCGCGATCAAGGATGCGGCCCCCGATATCGCCGTGATGACCGATATCGCGCTTGATCCCTATAACATCAACGGCCACGATGGTTTTGTCGAAAACGGCGAGATCGTGAATGACCGGACAGTTGCGGCGCTGGTCAGGATGGCGCTGGCGCAGGCCGAGGCGGGAGCCGACATTCTGGGCCCGTCGGACATGATGGACGGGCGGATCGGGGCGATCCGGACTGCACTGGAGGCCGAGGGGCATCAGAACGTCGCGATCCTGAGCTATACCGCCAAATATGCCTCGGCTTTTTACGGCCCGTTCCGCGATGCGGTGGGCGCATCCTCTGCGCTGACCGGTGATAAGAAAACCTATCAGATGGACCCCGGCAACAGCGACGAGGCCCTGCGCCTAGTGGAACGAGACCTGCGCGAAGGCGCGGATATGATTATGGTCAAACCGGGGATGCCTTATCTCGACATCTGCCGCCGCGTCAAAGACAGCTTTGGCGTGCCGACCTATGCCTATCAGGTCAGCGGCGAATACGCGATGCTACAGGCGGCAGCGCAAAACGGCTGGCTTGACGGGGATCAGGTCATGATGGAAAGCCTGCTGGCGTTCAAACGCGCAGGCTGCGACGGGATCCTGACCTATTTCGCGCCAGCTGCGGCAAAGCTTTTGCAAGCGTAAGGCTTGCGCCAAAGCTCTGCCGCGACTGTCTTATTCGACAGTGATGGTGATCGCTTCGCTGAGGACGGGCGGATTATGGGGCACATGGCTCCAGTCACCAAGCAACAGACGCAAGGTATGCGTGCCAGCGGGAAGTTCCTTGGTAACTTGGGTCTGGCCGCCCCCGAAATGGACAATCTGATCCGTGGCCGGCAGACCGGAATCCATGTCGAGCGTTGCAGGATCGGTATTGATCAAAAGGTGATGGTGGCCGGTATTGTCCTGTTCGACGTTGGCAGGGGCAACGCCCATGCCTTCAAGCCCGAAAACAATCGTCACAGGCGAAGTGACAACGGTTCCATCTGCGGGCGCGATGATATAGGCCTTGGCCCCTTCGGGCGCGGCACTGCGATGTCCGTCGGCGTAGGCCAAGCCGCCCAACAGTGAAAGCGAGGTTGCAAGAGCGAGTAGTTTTTCCATTTGGTTCCTCCCAGATGATCGATCATGTCGATACCAAAGAGTTAGTCCAGCCTGCGGCAACGGCAAGTCAGCGGCAATATCACCCCGCAGACCTTCATGGGTGACAGGGGCGATCCGCTGGCCTATAGTTGTGCCATACAAGGGCGGACAACGCTCACCTACAGGCAAATAGGCGGATAAATCATGAGCAATTATTCTAGGCGCGGCTTTGCGCTTGCTGCGGTGGCAGCGACGACACTGGCGGCATGTGGCAACGGGATTGGCGGCGGCGGTGCGGCAACCATTGATGCGCGGGTCGACAGCACGTTGAACCAGATGTTCGACCAATTCCCCGGAACCCGCGATCTTGCGTCGCGGTCCGCGGGCGTTCTCGTCATGCCTTTGGTCACCGAAGTGGGGCTGGGCTTTGGCGGGTCTTACGGGCGCGGTGCCTTGCGCGTTGGCCCGTCGACAGTGGATTATTACTCGTCCACATCAGGCAGCGCAGGCCTTCAGATCGGCGCGCAGCAATACAGCCATGTGCTGTTTTTCATGACACCAGAGGCATTGCTGGAATTCCGTCAATCTCCGGGCTGGGCGGCCGGGGCAGATGTTGAATATGCCATCAGCGACCAAAGTGAAATGCTGCGGGCGGAAACAACGACCTCCCTGTCACCGGTGATCGCTGTGGTCTTTGGTCAGACGGGGCTGCGCCTTGGCGCAACCCTCGAAGGCACCAAGTATTCGCGCATCATTCCCTAGGCGCGCAGTCTTGTTCCGGCGGGGTCGAACGGTGGCTCCGCCAGAACCACGCCGCGATGCGGTCTGCCAAGGATCATGACATCAACCGGCGTGCCGGACGTTACATGTTTGAGATAGCCTAAGGCGAGCGATTTCCCGACGCTATAGCCAAAGGTGCCTGACGTGACGCGGCCAACAGGTGTGCCATCTGTCAGGAACACCGGCTCGCCGCCCGTTGCATCCGCTTCATTGACGTCAAGCACCTCGATCAGCGACAGCTTCTCGCGGGGAGCATTTTCCTTGATCTTCAGGTATCCGGCTTTGTTGAGAAAATCCTTGTCCAGCTTGATCAGGCGGTCCAAACCCACCTCTTGCGGCCAGTACTCGGGGGAATATTCGCGGCTCCAGCTGCCATAGCCTTTTTCGATGCGCAGCGACATCAGCGCACGCGACCCGACTGGGCCAGCATCGATTGCGCGCCCTGCCTCCAGTAGCGCCTCGTAAAGACGCAGTTGATCGGCCTGATCGCAGTGTAGTTCCCAGCCCAGATCACCGGTGAAGGACACACGCAGCGCGATCACGTTCACACCCGCAAGGGTGATCCTTTGCGAGCGCATGAACGGAAATTCTTCGGTGCTCAGGTCCGTAATGGTCAGCTGCGACAGCAAGTCCCGCGAGAGCGGCCCTGCAACGTTGAAGCCGCACATCGTGTCGGTCCGGCTCTCAAAGGTGGTCCCAGCGGGCAGTGGCACCTCTTTCCAGAACCGCTGATGATAGCGTTCTGCCGCGCCACCGCCGATGATCATGAATTCATCTTCGGCCAGTCGGGTGACCGTGAAATCCCCCGCGATACCGCCGCGCACACCAATCAGAGGGGTCAGACAAGACCGCCCGACCGCCTTGGGCATGGTATTGGCAAAGACCGCGTTCAGCCAGTTTTCAGCATAAGAACCAGTCGCGAAGTACTTGGCAAAATTGGATATATCAATAATCCCTGCCCGCTCACGCAACATCCGGCATTCCGCACCTACCGGTTCAAACCAGTTCTGGCGGGTAAAGCCGTTTGTGTCCGAAACCCCGGGTTGGTCGGCAAACCACAGCGGATGTTCCCAGCCATAGTTCAGACCAAAGACTGCGCCCATCTGCTGTTGCAGGCGATAGGCGGGGCGGACACGAACAGGCCGCCCGGCTTCGCGCTCCTCATTGGGAAAATGGATGGAAAAGCGCTTGGCATATTGGTCCCCGACACGGGCCTTGGTGAATTTCGCATCGGCCCACGGCCCGAAACGTGCCACATCCCACGCGAACATATCGTAATCGCTTTCGCCATTGATGATCCATTGCGCAGCCATCAGCCCCATGCCACCGGACTGGCTGAAGCCTGGAATGATTCCGTTGCAGCAGAAATAGTTGGTCAGTTCCGGATGCGGGCCATACAGCACGTTGCTATCCGGGGACCAGATCATCGGGCCGTTGATGACCCGTTTGATCCCGGCCTCGCCCACAACAGGCACACGGTCGATCGCGCGCATCATATTGTCTTCGATCCGTTCCAGATCATCGGCGAAGAGTTCATGTCCAAAGCCTTGCGGCGTGCCGTCCTCGGCCCAGAACCGCACGTCTTTCTCGTAGGCCCCCACCAGCAACCCCTGCCCCTCTTGGCGCAGGTAATATTCGCCATCCCGATCCGCGACCGAGGGCAAGCGGCGGTCCATCGCGGCGATTTCGGGGATGGTTTCGGTGACGAAATACTGATGCTCTGTGGGCAAAAGCGGCAAGGTTATCCCCGCCAGTGCCGCCACTTCACGTCCCCAAAGACCGGCGGCGTTGATCACCCATTCGGTGTGGATATTCCCGTTGGGCGTTTCCACGATCCAAGTGCCATCCGGTTGCGGAAGGGTCGCTGTGACAGGCGTAAAGCGGTGAATTTCCGCGCCACGCTGACGGGCGCCGATCGCATAGGCGTTCGTGACACCCGAGGGGTCCACATTGCCGCCGTCCGGTTCGTACATGATGCAACGCACACCGTCGAAATTGACCAGCGGGTGCAGGCGTTCGGCCTCGTCGCGGCTGACCTCATGGAAATTCATGCCGTAAAACTTGGCCTTGGCCGCTTGCAGGCGCAACTGATGCTCGCGGGCTTCGGTCTGCGCCAGATAGAGCGATCCGGGCTGGAAGACGCCGCAGGACTGGCCGGTTTCTGCCTCCAGCGCGTTATAGAGGTTCATCGTATAGTGCTGGATGCGGCTGATATTCGTGCTGTCATGCAGGCCGTGAATATTGGCTGCCGCATGCCAAGTTGACCCGCTTGTCAACTCCGAGCGTTCCAGCAAGACGATATCTGTCCAGCCCAGTTTGGCGAGGTGATAAAGGATCGAACATCCGATGACCCCGCCTCCGATCACGACTGCTTGGGCATGGGTGCGCATCAGTGAACCTTTCGCTTGATGATAGACGCAACCTCCGCAATGCTGGCCGGGAGTGATAGCCACTTGGCGACACACAATGTCGCAAACAGAACCGCAGTTGAATTTTTCGCTGGCATATTGCCCCAAACAGCAGGAGTTCCACGCATGAAAACTACCACCAGAGCCGTGATCATCGGGGGCGGCGTTGTCGGATGTTCTGTCCTTTACCATCTGACCAAGCTGGGCTGGTCTGATGTGATGCTGTTGGAGCGCTCCGAGCTGACATCAGGGTCCACATGGCACGCCGCAGGTGGGTTTCATACGCTCAATGGCGACACCAATATGGCCGCGCTACAAGGGTATACCATCAAGCTTTACCGCGAGCTGGAAGCCATTACAGGCATGTCCTGCGGGTTGCACCATGTCGGCGGGGTCACCTTGGCCGACAATCAGGACCGCTTTGACATGCTGGTCGCGGAACGGGCCAAGCACCGCTATATGGGGCTGGAAACCGAGATCGTCGGCCCCGAAGAAATCGCGAAGATCGCGCCGATCACGAACCTCGACGGGATTGTCGGCGGACTTTATGACCCGCTCGACGGGCACCTTGACCCCTCCGGCACGACCCACGCCTATGCCAAGGCCGCGCGGATGGGCGGGGCCACGATCGAGTTGCACACCAAGGTGATCGAAACCAACCCGCGCCCTGACGGGACATGGGATGTGGTCACCGACAAGGGCACGATCCATGCCGAACATGTGGTCAATGCCGCAGGGCTCTGGGCGCGCGAGGTCGCGGCGATGGCCGGATCATATGTGCCGCTGCACCCGATGGAACACCAGTATATCGTCACCGACGATCTGCCCGAAATCTATGAACGCGAAAGCGAACACCCCCATGTAATGGACCCTGCTGGGGAAAGCTACTTGCGGCAGGAAGGGCGCGGGCTGTGTATCGGGTTCTATGAACAACCCTGCAAGCCTTGGGCGGTGGATGGCACGCCTTGGGATTTTGGCCATGAACTGCTGCCCGATAATCTGGACAAGATCGAGGATTCGATCGCCTTTGCCTACAAGCGCTTTCCAGTCCTCGAACGTGCGGGCGTCAAATCCGTGATCCACGGCCCCTTTACCTTTGCCCCTGACGGCAATCCGCTGGTCGGCCCTGTCCCGGGCTTGCGCAACTACTGGTCCGCTTGCGGTGTCATGGCAGGGTTCAGTCAGGGCGGCGGTGTCGGGCTGATGCTGGCGCAATGGATGACCACAGGTGAGTGCGAGCGCGATGTGACCGCAATGGATATCGGGCGTTTCGGCAAATGGATCACCCCCGGCTATACCCGCCCCAAAGTGACCGAAAATTACCAGCGCCGGTTTTCTGTCAGCTACCCCAACGAGGAATTGCCTGCCGCGCGTCCGCACCGGACAACGCCGATGTACGATATCTTTACCGATCTTGGCGCTGTCTGGGGCCAGCAATTCGGGCTGGAAGTCCCCAATTATTTCGCCCAAGGCGATGAACCTGCTTTCGAGACCCCGACCTTCCGCCGCTCTGATGCCTTTGCCGCCACAGCGCGCGAGGTCAAAGCGGTGCGCGCGGGCGTCGGCATCAACGAAGTGCAGAATTTCGGCAAATTCAGCGTAACTGGCCATGGCGCGCGCGCATGGCTTGACCGGATTATGGCAGGGCGCATTCCGCAACCGGGGCGGATGTCACTGACGCCGATGCTGTCGCCCAAGGGGCGGCTTTGGGGTGACTTCACCGTTTCTTGCCTGTCCGAGGACGATTTCCAGCTCACCGCCAGCTATGGGGCGCAAGAGATCCATCACCGGTGGTTTATGGCCAATGCCGTGGCAGATGCGCGGGTTGAAAACATCTCGGACAAGCGCACGGGTTTCCAGATTGCGGGACCAAGAGCGCGCGATCTGCTGACCGCCTGCACCCGCGATGATGTGGCAGGCATCAAATTCATGGACGTGCGGCGCATGACCATTGGTCAAGTGGCCTGCATCGTGCAGCGCGTCAGCTATACCGGCGATCTGGGCTACGAGATTTACTGCGATCCGATGGACCAGCGCCAGTTGTGGTGGACCTTGTGGAATGCAGGCCAGCCTATGGGGATCACCCCTTTCGGGATGCGGGCGATGATGTCGCTGCGTCTGGATCGCTTCTTCGGGTCATGGCTCAGCGAATTTTCACCCGATTATACCGCCGCCGAAACAGGCATGGACCGTTTCATCAGCTTCAAGAAGAACACCGATTTCATCGGGCGGGCGCTGGCCGAGGCAGAGCGGGCCGATCCCCCTGCCCGCACCTTGGTTGCCTTCGAGGTCGATGCGGATGATGCCGATGTTGTGGCCTATGAACCGGTGTTTATCGATGGCGCTGTGCAGGGTTTCTGCACCTCGGGCGGCTATTCCCATCATGCGGGCAAGTCGATCGCCATGGCCTTGGTCCCGCGTGCCTTGGCAACTGACGACCTGACTGCAGAAATCGAGATCATGGGCAAATTGCGCCACGCCAAGCGGATTACAACCCCGCTGTTTGACCCTGACGGCGCGGCCATGCGCGGATGATCCTGATCCCGATCCTGATCCTTGCAGCAGGGTCGTCCAGCCGGATGCGCGGCGCGGACAAACTGCTTGAGGATATGGGCGGAGAAACCTTGCTGCACCGGCAGGCGCGCCATGCGCTTGGCACCGGCTGCCCGGTCTATGTGGCCTTGCCTGCGTTGAACCATCCGCGGGCACAGGCGCTTGCGGATTTGCCTGTTTCGATCCTTGCGGTGCCCGATGCTGCCGAAGGCATGAGCGGCACCCTGCGCGGGGCGGTGGCGCAACTGCCGGAAGATGTGGATTTCATGATGGTGCTGGCCGATCTGGTCGCCCTAGAACAATCAGACCTTTTGGCGGTTCTGGCGGCAAGACAGGCCAACCCCGATGCCCTGATCTGGCGTGGGGCGACACACGACGGCAAGCCCGGGCATCCGGTCATCTTTGATGCCAGCCTGCGGCCACAATTTGCCACGCTCTCGGGCGATCATGGCGGCGAAGCCATCGTGAAGCCCCTGCGCGACAGAACCCATCTGGTGCCGCTTTCAGATCAACGCGCGCGGCTCGATCTGGACACACCCGAGGACTGGGCCGCCTGGCGCGCAACTATACCTTGAACAAAAGCTTTGCTTCGCGTTTTGACAAGGTGCGGCGTGCAGCGCCATAGGCCGCTACTCCCTCTTTTGTTGCGAGCCTTGGAAAAAGCCCAAAGAGTTCTTCGCGCTGGTCGTCGTCAAACCCCTTGAGGGAAAAATCGCCCGGCTGGTAGCTTTCGCTCCATGTTCCGTCTGACAAGACAATCTCGTGGTTGTCGCACATGAAGTGGATATAGGTGATATAGGGCTGCTGCGATATCGCAATACCGTCCATGTGCACCATGTGTTTGGCGGCGACCAGAACCTCGGCCTGCCCGAAATAGAGTTGCGCCAGTTCTGACACCACCAGCATGCGGTGACTGGGCGAAACCAGCATATCCCGTTCTGGCAAACCATCCCCAAGCGCACCTTGCAGGATCGCGATCGGGCGGAACTGCGGGAGCCTCTTGAGCTGTTGGAAATCGATTTTCTTGGTGCCCACCCAAGTGACCGTCTGGATTCCGTTGTCGCGGGTCAGGACGCGATCACCGATCTTGAGGTCCTGAACCAGCACCTCACCCTTTGGTGTAGCGATCGCGGTATCGGGGCAAAAGCAAGGAATGATCTGGTCAAGGTCTGCAAAGCTGAGGTTCTTGCCGTCCCGAAACGTGACACGGGCAGCGCCGGGGTCTGCGGGATCATGAATGATCGTATCGACATCGGCACCGATCAGGCTGCGCAGATCGGCCTTTGACGCGTCGGGCGTGAACCCTGCCATCAATATCCTGCCCAGATTTCTGGATGCATTTACCTACGGAACCTCATTACAAAACCGGCCTGTCAAAAAGCCGGTAGGACTGCTCTTTGCCGCGCCCCTTTGGGGTCGCATTCTCTTGACCGACACAACTGCCGTTAAGCCGGTGCGAAAGGTCGCCGATATCCGTTCTTTTTCAGAAGCCACAACGACCCCGTATTTTTAGCCAGCCAGCGAGAGTGCTTGCAAGGGCAAAGACCCGCGAAACTGCGCCATTCACCCAGATATCGCGGAAAAATGTGACAAAATCGAGCTTATTTTGAGGGGATTTTGAGGGAACACACTACAGGTAGCGTAAATCGCGGAATGACGCGTGGTCATTCTGCAGTGGTGCCGATGGAGAGACTCGAACTCTCACGATGTTACCATCGGGGGATTTTGAATCCCCTGCGTCTACCATTCCGCCACATCGGCCCTGTGCCAGTGCGCATCTCCTAAAGCCGCTGTTGATGCGCGTCAATCAGGTTTTGCGACAAACTTGTGGAGATCAGCCAACGTGGTCGCAGCACCCGTACAATTCCAGCCGGTCAAAGCCCCGAGCCTGCCGTCTTCACTGTCAGTCAGGGGGGAATTTAAGCGCAAGATGTGACGTACATGCTTGACGGGTCTGCACTTGCGTGGCCTAAGCAAAGAAAAGGCAAGGCAGAGCATGTTACGAAGGCTTTACGACTGGACCATTTCCTTGGCGCAATCGCCCTATGCGATTTGGGCCTTGGCTGTCGTTGCCTTTGTTGAATCGTCATTTTTCCCTATTCCACCTGATGTCCTGATGATCCCGATGATCATTGCCCGCCCCTCGCGTGCGTTTCTTATCGCGGCAGTGGCAACAGTTGCGTCTGTCCTTGGCGGGATGTTCGGCTATTACATCGGTGCTGCATTGATGGACACCGTGGGCCGGCCCATTCTGGAAATCTATGGCAAGTCCGACAGCTTTGCGGAAATGTCTGCGGTCTTTAACGAATATGGCGCATGGGCAGTCGTGATCGCCGGGGTGACGTTTCTGCCTTTCAAGGTGGTCACGATCGCCTCTGGGGTAACGGGACTGTCCGTGCCTGTCTTTATTGTTTCGTCGATCTTTGCGCGCGCGCTTCGGTTCTTTCTTGTGGCCGCCCTGTTGTGGAAATTCGGGGCACCCATCCGTGACTTTATCGAAAGGCGGCTTGGGCTGATGTTCGTGCTCTTCTGCGTGCTGCTGGTTGGGGGTTTTGCTTTGGTGGGGCTGCTATGACACGCAACGTGATGGTGACACTGGCTGCTGGCGGGTCAGCGGCGCTTTTGGCGGGGGCCTATCTGTTTCAGGCGCTTGGCTATCCGCCCTGTGCCATGTGCCTGTGGCAAAGGTGGCCGCATGTCGCGGCGATCCTCATCGGTGTTCTGGCGCTCCGGTTACCCGGGCCGCTCTTGCCCGTGCTTGGGGCCTTGGCCGCCGCGACAACGGCGGGCATCGGTGTCTTTCATACAGGGGTAGAGCGCGACTGGTGGGAAGGTCCAAGCAGTTGTTCGGGCAGTGGCACGCTAGAAGGCCTGAGCGGATCGGATTTGCTGACGATTGCAGGCCCCCGCGTTGTGATGTGCGATCAGGTCAGTTGGGAATTCCTGACATTGTCGATGGCAAGCTGGAACGCTCTACTGTCTTTCGGGCTTGTGGCGTGCTGGATCGTCGCCATCCGGCTTAGCGACGCGTGGACAACAAAAGGCTCGTCTCGGAGCGTGTAACACCCTCCATCCGGCGGATTGCAAATAGAACCTGGTCAAAGGCCTCCAGCGTGTCCGCGCCGATCTCGGCGATCAGATCCCATGTGCCATTGGTC